>JAKPCT010000276.1 GCA_029553165.1 Bacillota bacterium | reverse complement strand
AATGAGCAGGTTGCGGTAAACCGAGAATATTTTTGATTTTGATACAAACCCCACATACTTATCGCCTTCAACCACAGGTAAGTTCCACGCCTTGGAGTACTCAAACTTGTTCATAACCGATTCCATGGACTCGTTAATTGTGATAATCTCGGGTGGCAGGTTCATAATTTCCTGAACGGTTGTGGTATCGTAGCGTGAGGCATCGAACATGATTGGCCTTATATCGTCGAGCATTACTATGCCTACAAACTTGCCATCGGTAGTTACCACAGGAAAAACGTTCCGGCGCGACTGGCTTACCTTTTTAACAAGCGAACCAAGTGTCTCAGTGGGTTCAATTGGTAAAAAATCGGTTTCAATAACCTTGCTAACGTTAAGCAGGGTGAGCACTGCTTTATCCTTGTGGTGGGTTATTAGTTCGCCACGCATGGCTAGACGCTTAGTGTAAATGGAGTGGGGTTCAAAGTACATAATGGTGAGGTATGCAATGGTTGAGGTTATCATTAGGGGTACAAATAGAGCGTAGCCCCCAGTAATCTCTGCGATTAGGAAGATAGCCATGAAGGGGGCATGCATTACACCGGCCATGGTTCCTGCCATTCCTACCAAGGCAAAGTTGCTTTCCGATACATCAATAAAGTTGAACTGGTTAATAAGCTTTGCTACTAAAAAACCTGAAATACCACCAATAAAAAGTGATGGTGCAAAAATTCCCCCGACCCCTCCGGCACCATTGGTTACGGCAGTTGCAACGGTTTTTAGGGCAATGATCAGAAAGAGCGAGCCTATTAGCAGCCAGTAGTTATTCTGAAAATCATATAGGGGGCTGTTGTGAAAGATATACTCCGACCGGCCATCGAGCAGAGCCTGTAAAACATCATATCCTTCGCCAAAAAGCGGGGGAAAAACAAAGATTAACACGCCAAGAATTAAAGTCCCTGCTATCCATTTCTTGTATGGGCTCCGGGTTTGCTTAAAGCGTTTCTCAATCCGCCAAATTGTTCTGATAAAGTAAAGTGATACCAACCCGCAAAATATACCAAGCAGCACAAACCAGGGAATATTGTGGAGTGCAAATGGCCGAATAACATCATAGGCAAACACCACATTCCGCCCCATCAGGAAATAGCTAACCGACGATGCCGTAACGGCCGAAATTAGTAGCGGCACAATGGATGCGGTGGTAAGGTCGAGCATTAGCACTTCAAGGGTGAACACAATGCCGGCTATGGGTGCCTTAAAAATTGATGCTATAGCGCCTGCTGCACCACATCCAATTAGCAGTGTTCGGGTTTTGTAGTTCATCCTGAAAAAGTTTCCAACGTTTGAACCTATTGCCGACCCTGTAAGCACTATTGGAGCCTCTGCTCCCACTGAGCCACCAAATCCAATGGTAAGGGCGCTGCCAAATATGGAACTGAACATATGGTGGGCCTTTAGCTTGCTACCCTGTCGGGAAATGGAATACAAAACCTTGGTTACTCCGTGGCTTAAATCGTCTTTAATGAGGTATCGAACAAATAGTAGGGTTAGTAAAATCCCTATTGTAGGTAAACCAAAGTAAAGCAAGCTAGCGGTATTCATAGGCACTAATCCGCTAACAAAATCCCTAACCCAGTGAAGCGTATTTTTTAGTGCAACACCGGCAACACCGCTTAAAAGTCCAACGACAAAACTTAAAATCAGTGTGATTCTTCGTTCGCCTAAGCTGCGAAAAATTGCCCAGAACCTTGATAACGATATTTTAAAGCCCTCACTAAGCATGTTGCTAATTTAAAAAAGTTTAGCAATGCCTCAAAATATCGACATTGCTTTTAAATCTCTATTCAGTATGCCTAAAACATCAACAAAAATAGCTAATATTGAAGATATTTTTTTTAGTATGATCGATTTTGTGAAATATAAGCTTGATAATGGTTTAGTGCTAATAGTTCACACTGACTATAGTACTCCCATTGCAGCCTTTAACCTGCTTTACAGCGTGGGTTCAAAAAACGAGGACCCGGAACGAACAGGCTTTGCCCACCTGTTTGAGCATTTAATGTTTGGTGGTTCGGCCAACATACCTGTATTCGATGAACCACTCGAGAGGGTAGGGGGCGAGAATAATGCATTTACATCCAACGATCTAACAAACTACTATATTACCGTTCCTGCCGAAAATATCGAAACAGCGTTTTGGCTTGAAAGCGACAGAATGCTTAGCCTTGCCTTTTCGCAGAAAAGCCTCGATATACAAAAAAGTGTGGTGCTGGAAGAGTTCAACCAGCGATACCTAAACCAACCTTACGGTGATATTTGGTTGTACCTTCGGCCTTTGGCCTACAAGGTTCACCCATACCGTTGGCCAACCATCGGACAGTCGCCCGAGCATATAAGCCGTGCCACATTAGCCGATGTAAAAAATTTCTTCTTTAGCCATTATGCCCCAAACAACGCAATACTTTGTGTGGCAGGCCCTGTTGACCCCAATGAAATTCTGGAGCTTACCCAAAAATGGTTTGGTTCCATTGAACCACGTAAACTTGCAAATAAAAGCATTCCAAGGGAACCTGAGCAAACCGAACCCCGTTTCCTTACCCTGGAGCGCGAAGTTCCTTTCAACGCCATTTATAAGGCCTACCACATGTGTAACCGTATGCACCCCGATTACCCTGCAGTGGACTTACTCTCCGATTTGCTATCAAACGGTCGATCGTCGCGTTTATACCAGCGACTGGTGAAGGAAAAACAGCTTTTCAGCTCAGTAAATGCTTACATTACAGGCGACGTAGATGAGGGATTATTCATTCTAACCGGACAGCTCTACAACTCTACAACCTTTGAGGAGGCAGAGGAGGCATTAACCCGTGAGGTTGAAGAACTTAAGAACACTTTAGTTGATGCTAATGAGCTGGAAAAGGTTAAGAATAAGTTTGAGGCTAACTTCCTGTTTGAGCAGGAGAACGTGCTAAATAACGCCATGAATTTGGCATACTACGAGATGTTGGGCGATGCAAATCTTTTAAACAATGAGCTGCAAAGGTATAGCTCAGTAACCAATGAAGATATTAGAAGAGCTGCAGCCAACACCCTCGATGTAAAAAACAGCTCCACGCTCTATTACAAATCAAAAATAAATGGTAAGTGATAAAATATGACTTCGCACAATATTGATAGGACTGTTCAGCCTCAAAGGGTAGCTGTTTCAAGCATTAAGATACCTACGCCTGATATTATTGATCTTGATAATGGATTTAAGGTTTTGGTAATTAATGCGGGTAGTCAGGATTTAGCAAGGGTTGAGGTAGTTTTTAGGGCTGGAACGCGCTATCAGCCTAAATCGTTAGTGGCAAATGCAGCCATCTCGCTGCTAAGCGAGGGAACAACTAGTAGAACATCGCAGCAAATTGCCGAGGAGTTAGATTTTTATGGTAGTTTTCTTGAACCCTCATTCTCACGCGATTTTGCATCGGTTACCTTTTACACTATTGGTAAACACTTTTACCGCTCATTGGATGTTTTTGCTGATATCATAACAAATCCTAATTACCCGCAGCACGAGCTGGAACTTTTTTGCAAAAAGGGGAAACAATCGTTATTGGTCGATCTGGAAAAAGTGTCCACCCTCTCACGCCAACGGTTTTTCAGTGCTCTTTTCGGTAGCAACCATCCCTATGGTTCTTTTGCCATCCCCAATGATTACGATGGGCTTACACAAACCGATATATCACAGTTCCGTAATCGTTACCATAAAGCTTCAAATGGTTTGATTGTTATTGCTGGCAAGGTAGATGCTAAACAGGTCGATTTTATACTAAATGGTTTTACCAACCCCATTTTTAAACAATGCGGTGAAATTGAGTTAGGGTTACCCTCATTTACTACAACCGATTACAGAGTATTTTCGTATAAGAAAGATGCAGTTCAGGCAGCTTTGCGAATTGGCAGGGTTTTACCCAAGCGCAACCACCCCGATATGCCCGGTTTGGTTGTTCTTAATACCATACTGGGTGGTTACTTTGGCTCTCGCCTTATGCGCAATATCAGGGAGGAAAAGGGGTATACCTATGGCATATCCTCATTTATAATCCCAATGGCTGAACTGTCGGTGCTGGTTGTTTCAACTGAGGTTGGTTCAGCCTTTGCCGAAAGTACGGTAGATGAGGTATTTAAAGAAATGCTTAAATTGCAGTCAGAACCAGTAAGTAACGATGAGCTGGAGCTTGTTAGAGGCTACATGACCGGTCAAATACTTAGAACCTTCGATGGCCCTTTTGCCATTGCCGACAGCCTTGCAAGTCTTTTCCAGTTCAATAACCTTGATTTTGGGTATATCGATAATCTGATTAGAACAATCAATGAAATTACACCCTTACAGCTATTGGAGCTGGCAAAAAAATACCTGGATGTTGAAAGTATGGTAGTTAGCATTGCCGGAAGCCAAAAAATTAGAGGGTATAAAGAGTAAAGCGTATGAAAAAGCTACGACATGTAATGTTGATGATTGGCTTAACCTTTTATATGCCAACACTTTGGGCGCAGTTTAGCGATAAGCCAAATCCTCCAAGGCTCGATTATATCACCAATAACCTAGATAATGGGGATGTAACAATATTCTGGACTCAACCACCCCATGAACCCCAAATAGCCGATCCATCGGG
>JAKPCT010000266.1 GCA_029553165.1 Bacillota bacterium | reverse complement strand
GGGGTGACGATAAAATCAGGTGCTGCTGCGGGTTCAAGCTATGGTGACCCTGCTAATTTTCTGGTTGCTTATGTGCCGTCATCTGACCAAGTAGATAAACCTTTTAGACTATCAGGTTTTGTGCTGGATGGTAATAATAATCGCTTTACATTCATGGCAGAGAATGGTTATTTGACTCCGGTAACTCAATTTAGGCTTGATCATTGCGTAATTAAAAATTCTAAAGGAAGTTTAGTGCATTTTTATGGTGAGGTTTATGGTGTTATTGATAATAATGAATTAAGGGGAGACACCTGTCCAAGTTTTGTTACTCGTGATTTTAGTTTAAATGAGAAGACATGGAGCAATATTACTTTTGATTTTGGTAGTGTGAATAATCGGTATTATGAAGACAACATAATATATTTAGGTCCATATGGTTCAAGCAACGAAGGTGGTTTAGGTGGCCGATATTGTGTTAGGTATAATACGTTTTATAATGTAGGTGGTTCTAGTGTTCAACCTTGGTTTGATATGCATGGTAATATGGGCACGGGAGGGAATCATGGCACAATGGGAGCTGAAATATATGGGAATGTTATTTATTGTAATGGGCGAAGTTTAACATTTTTTGACCATCGAGGGGGGAGATTAATAGCTTTTAATAATACTGCTTATGATGTAAAAGGTATAAATGGTGCAAAGGCAAGGGAAGAGTATTTAGATTTTTTAAATCAACCAGAGACTAATCCGGCTGGTCAACCACAACATATATCTGATTCCTATTATTGGAATCATGTTGCCAATGACCTGGTAATATATGATTATTACATATCACAGACACTGGATTATGGAGGAACTACAGGGGTTGTTCCCAGATGGGACGTGCACTGTTTTAAGCAGGTTCAGAAGTTTGATGGTTCTAGCGGGGTCGGTGTTGGCCCTCTGGCTCAGCGACCGGGTTATTGCACGAAGGAGGGAGTTGCGTGGTGGGCGACAGATGAGAATAAGCTATATAGGTGGCATAATGGTCAATGGGAACTCTATTATGTCCCTTATACTTACCCCCATCCACTAAGAACTAGTCTTAATAATTGAAGAGATAAAGAGATTTCTATCCGTATAGATTGTCTTCAAAACCTAGATATTTAATAAATTAGGATTCTTGACACAAGAACATATCTTTGATAAATATCTGATTGAGGTAAAAAAAGCAGAGGTTTCCGCGAGGGGCTCAAATTCAGCAGGATGGATAATTTTTTGAATCTCAGTAAAAGCTGATGCTAAAAAATAACAGGCGGGGGTATTTTTTATGGAGCCTTCTTCTAATATTGCTTTTAGTACATCATTCGTATAGTCAAAATAGCTTGAGGTTTGGCAAGCGCGTTTCACAAAATGAAAAACTCACTAAGCCTACTGCTTTAAAAGCATTATTCTGTTTTTATCCAAGTGTTGTCCAGTCCGGAAAGGAAATAATGTTTTATGACCTTTCGGTAGGCGATCCAGATAACTGGTGCTGGAGTTTTGGCGACGGCCAATTAAGCTATGAAAGGAATCCAAGGCACAGGTATCTAAGTGCGAATATCTATTTTATAACCTTAGAGGTTAAACGAAACGAAAAAACAAGCCAGGCTCGGTCAGCTATTTGGGTAAGATCAGCAATGAACGGCATCAAGGAGGAGCTAAAAGCAGATTTTATATTTGAGCCCGAAAATCCCCAGATTGGTATGCCAATTAGATTTTATGATGTTTCAACTGGAAATCCTACGAAGCGAACTTGGCAATTTGGCTATTTTGATTTTAGCTTTTTAAAGGAACCTATAAAGACATTTTTTTATGAAGGTGAGTATGCGATCACATTAACTGTGGGAAATGATGCTGGCTCAGATAGGATAACTAAATATGTTAACGTAGGCTCTTCACCAGAAAACATAATTATTGCAAAAACTTGTGCTTTAGCAGACGTACAGGCGGCGATAGCGACGGCGAAGGCGGGGGATACGGTGGTAGTGCCGAATGGGACGGCGAGCTGGTCTCAGGCATTGATAATAACCAAGGGTATAATATTGAAGGCGGCGACAGTGGGCGGGGTGACGATAAAATCAGGTGCTGCTGCGGGTTCAAGCTATGGTGACCCTGCTAATTTTCTGGTTGCTTATGTGCCGTCATCTGACCAAGTAGATAAACCTTTTAGACTATCAGGTTTTGTGCTGGATGGTAATAATAAT
>JAKPCT010000242.1 GCA_029553165.1 Bacillota bacterium | reverse complement strand
GGTTTTGCAAGGAGAATAAGACGTACCTTTGCTAGAATTCCAATAAGAATATTTTAGCATCAGGGTATCAAATTTAAAAATTAAAAATAAGGCTTGTAAACAATGGCGGATTGTTGCTTACAAAACTTATTATACGAGGAGAATCAGATTGATTACAAATCAAAATTATCTACCATCGGCCGGGAGATATGATACAATGCTTTATCAACGATGTGGAAAGAGTGGCCTTAAGCTTCCAATAATATCATTGGGATTATGGCACAATTTTGGTGGCGTTACTGTTTATGAAAATAGCCGTATGATGGTACGGAAAGCTTTTGATTTAGGAATAACCCATTTTGATTTAGCCAACAATTATGGTCCACCGCCCGGATCGGCTGAAGAGAATTTTGGAAGAATTCTTAAAGCTGATTTTCTTAATTATCGGGATGAAATGATTATTTCCACCAAAGCGGGTTATAATATGTGGCCGGGTCCTTATGGTGACTGGGGTTCAAAGAAATATCTGGTTGCCAGTTTAGACCAGAGTTTGAAACGATTAGGTTTAGACTATGTTGATATCTTTTATCATCACCGTCCTGATCCGGAAACTCCTTTAGAAGAGACTATGTCAGCTTTGGATTTAATCGTGCGGCAGGGTAAAGCGCTTTATATCGGACTGTCAAACTATAAACCTGATGAAGCAAAGAAAGCAATCAAAATTTTAAAGGAGCTGGGGTCTCCATGTGTGATCCACCAGCCATCGTATTCAATGTTTAACCGCTGGATTGAAGCAGAGTTACTTGATCTCCTTGAAGAAAATGGAGTAGGTTGTATTGCATTTTCCCCTTTGGCTAAAGGAATCTTAACTGACCGCTATTTAAATGGAATACCGGCTGATTCAAGAGCTGCCAGTTCAAGTATTTTCTTGCAACCGGAAGATATAACAGAAGAAAAATTGGTTAAGATTCGAAGATTGGACGAATTAGCAAAATCAAGGGGGCAAAGTTTAGCACAGTTAGCACTGGCATGGGTTTTAAGAAGAGGGAGAGTTACCTCAGCTTTGATTGGTGCAAGTAAAGTCAGTCAGATTGAAGATTGTGTCGGCGTAATCAACCGATTGGAGTTTTCGGATGAAGAATTAAACTTAATTGAAGATATTTTAAAATAAAAAATAAATAAAAAATGAACGACTTTTAATCAGAAGTCGTTTGTTTTTTATACTTATGTTTAATATAGTTTTTGAAATCCTCAATTTCTTTAATTGCGGCTTCCGGTAATGTCTCCATTTCTGAAGATTCTTTAGGTGAAAAAAACGGTTTGGAATCATATTCTGCGTTTTTCTCGGCAATGCTAGAATAGTAAATCCGGTCATTTACTTTGCCAACCAGATAATCGATTGAAACATTAAATAAATCAGCAAGCTTCCATAAAGTTTCAATATCAGGTTCACGGTAATTTCTTTCGTATCCGGAGATGGTTCCATTGGAGATTCCTAAAGTATTAGCTAAATAAGACTGGGTCCATCCAAGACGTTTTCGTTCAGCTTTTAACCGTGCTGCAAACAAATGACTCATGCCTTCTCACCACCTGAAGTTAGAACAAGTTATAAATGCTGCTAATATGAATATAACATTTTTAAAGACAACGTAAATCCTTTTAAGCGAAATGCTTATTAAATATTTGACAAATGACAATATATCCCATATAATTATGAAAAATAAAGCATATCGCTTAGAGGGGTCAAATATGGCTATTGAGTTCATTAAGTTTATAGTAATTTTTCTAGGATGGATTATTGCATTTGTCTATCTGTTCCGATTTATTTATATCAGTCTTCTAATGAAAGAAAATAATAGCAATAAAGCATGTTTATTAATAATAAACGGATATTTTTCACTTTTATTCTTCCTAATCGTATTGATCATTCGTAGCTTTTAATTAATTGAATAATTTTTTATTCAAATAGATAATTCTTAATTGTAATAAACTTAAAAAAAATTGAAATACTTAAAGGAAAATAGGTATTAGAAAGGAATTATAAATAAAACACAATCACCATTTAATTATATTCACCTTTGAAAGGGGCTAGTGTTATGGAAGAACAACTAAAAATTATCGCAGAGCGAATTAAAGGATTGAGAGATATTTATGGAAAAAGCCAGCAACAGATGGCAGAAGAACTTGGAATACCGCTTGAGAAATATGAGAGATATGAAAGCGGAGCTGAAGATATTCCTGTTGGTGTTTTATATCAAATTGCACATAAGTTTAATTTAGAGCTTTCTGCGTTGTTAATCGGTGAAGAACCACGTTTACATACATATTCACTTACCAGAAAAGATCGAGGGATCTCTGTCGAGAGGCGTAAAGACTACAAATATCAAAACCTTGCTTATAATTTTATTCATAAGAAAGCCGAACCGTTTTTGGTAACGGTTGAACCTGATATAGATGGAAACAATAGCGAACCGAATTTTAACAGCCATCCTGGTCAGGAATTTGATTATGTATTAGAAGGAACTTTACAGATTACATTAGGGAATCATGAAATTATTTTAAATGAGGGTGATTCTTTATTTTACGATTCGAGCGTACCGCATCGAATGAAAGCATTGAATAATAAGGCTGCTAAATTTTTAGCAATAATACTATAAGAGAGTACGAATTTAACAGAAAGGCTGAGAGAAAAAATGTTAGAAAAATATATCAAACTAGATTATCAATCATACGAAGATTTTATGAATAATTTTAAAATCAATGTACCGGATAATTTCAATTTTGCTTATGATGTTGTTGATGAATGGGCAGCTAAGGCACCGGATAAGATTGCTCTAGTGTGGTGTGATGAAACCGGAAAAGAAGCAACCTTTACCTTTAGAGATATGAAAGTTTACAGTGATAAGGCAGCTAACTTTTTTAAAGCGCAGGGGATTAAAAAAGGCGATCCGGTAATGTTAATCTTAAAAAGGCGCTATGAGTTTTGGTTTTGTATTATGGCATTACATAAGATTGGAGCGGTATGTATCCCGGCTACCCATCTGCTCAAGAAGAAAGATATAATCTATCGTAACAATGCGGCCAGTGTAAAGATGATCGTGACTGTTGCCGGTGAAGAAGTGATTGAAGAGATCGAAGCAGCACAATCAGAATCCCCAACACTTCAAATTAAAGCATTAGTTGGTGGGGAGCGGTCTGGTTGGGTCAATTTTGATCAGGAATTAGCAAAAGCTTCAGAACAGTTTACCAAACCTACCGGTGCCGAAATGACTAATAATGACGATATGATGTTACTTTACTTTACATCTGGTACCACCGGTTATCCGAAGATGGTCCAACATAATTTTACTTACCCATTAGGACATATCTTAACAGCTAAATACTGGCAGTGTGTTCAAGAAGATAAACTGCATTTAACCGTTGCGGATACCGGTTGGGCTAAATCGGTTTGGGGGAAATTATACGGTCAATGGTTAGCTGGTTCAGTAGTCTTTGTTTATGATTACGAACGGTTTGTTCCCAAAGATTTATTAACAGTTATCTCTAAGTATGGTATAGCTACTTTCTGTGCTCCGCCAACAATTTATCGCTATCTGATTAAAGAAGATTTATCGCAATATGATTTAAGCAAACTGGAATACTGTGTTGTTGCCGGTGAACCGCTTAATCCTGAGGTTTACAATCAATTTTATAAAATGACTGGGCTTAAATTACGTGAAGGATATGGACAAACCGAACTTACGGTCGCTCTTGCTACTTATCCTTGGTTGGAACCAAAACCAGGCTCGATGGGAAAACCATCACCTGGTTATGATGTCGATATTATTGATGAGAACGGACGTTCCTGTGAGGTTGGTGAAATCGGTGAAATCGTAATTAGAACCAATGAAAGGAAGCCGATCGGAATATTTGACGGATATTATCGTGACCAGGAGCGGACTGAAAATGTTTGGTATGACGGAGTTTATCATACCGGAGATACTGCTTGGAAAGATGAAGACGGTTATTATTGGTTTGTTGGACGAACTGACGATGTTATTAAAAGTTCCGGATATCGGATCGGGCCTTTTGAGGTTGAAAGTGCATTGCTGGAACATCCGGCAGTCTTGGAATGTGCAGTCACTGCTGTTCCTGATGAAATCCGTGGTCAGGTTGTAAAAGCTACGGTTGTACTTACAAAGTCTTATTCACCAAGTGATGAACTGGTTGTTGAGTTACAAGAACATGTCAAAAATGTCACCGCGCCTTATAAGTATCCAAGAATAATTGAATTTGTAACTGAACTTCCCAAAACCATCAGTGGTAAGATTAGGAGAGTTGAAATCCGCGAGAAAGACCAATAAAACAATGGAGTTAGATTAGTCAGATGAATAAAAAGCTATTTCTGGTCCTTTTGTTGGTAATATTTTTAGTTGGACAAGTAACATGGGGGCAATCCAAGCCAATTTATCTTAACCCTAAAGTAGCTACTGAGAAACGGGTTGCCGATTTGTTGGCGCGAATGACTTTAAGAGAAAAGCTGGGTCAGATTACTCAAATCGAGTCCCATCGTTTGATGCGGGATTTTTGGAATAAGGGACCGGTTGATCCGGCTTGGCTCAATAAAGTAATAGTTCGCTATGGCGTCGGCTCAATCCTTAGTGGTGGTGATGGGGCACCTGCTCCAAATAACATTAGAGAGTGGGTGAAATTTACCAACCAGATTCAAAGAGCAACTCTAAAAACACGGTTAAAAATTCCTGTATTATATGGGGTGGATGCAGTTCATGGTCATAATAATGTAATTGGAGCAACGATCTATCCTTATAATCTGGGATTAGCAGCGACTTTTAATGAGGAATTGACTCGTAAATATGCCAGCCTAACAGCAGATGAGGTTGCGGCTACAGGAATTAATTGGACCTTTGCTCCAGTGTTAGATGTTGCAGTTGATCCACGGTGGGGAAGGACCCATGAAACTTTGGGTGAAGATCCATATTTAGTGTCAGTTTTAGGAGCAGCCCAAATTGCTGGATTTCAACGTTCCAAAAAAGTGGCTGCTTGTGCCAAACACTTTATTGGCTACAGTGCACCTGAAAGTGGTCTCGATCGGCACCCAGCTTATATTTCTGAACGGGATCTCTATGAAATTCATTTACCACCTTACTATGCAGCGATTAGAGCCAATGTCGCTACAGTGATGATTAACAGTGGTGCAGTTAACGATGTACCGGTGCACGCTTCTAAGAAGTTACTTACAGAGTTACTCCGGGGAAGGATGGGCTTTAAGGGACTCTTAGTTTCTGATTGGGAAGATGTCCAAAAGTTGGTTACCTACCATCAGTATGCTAAGAATTTGGATCAAGCATTGATCTTAGCCTATAATGCCGGTATGGATTTAAATATGGTGCCAATGGATGTCTCCGTCATAGACCGCTTGGAAACTCTGGTAAGAAAGAAGAAGATTCCAATTACAAGAATTGATGAAGCTGTAAAACGAATCTTAAGGATCAAGTTTCAATTGGGATTATTTGAGAGAAGAATTGTTGATCCCAAGTTGGCGGAGAAAATAATCGGAAGTCAAGAAAGTAAGAAACTGGCTAGGACATTGGCGCAACAGTCGATTGTTTTACTTCGTAATCAAGACAACATACTGCCACTTTCAAAACAGACCAAATCAATCTTAGTTACAGGTCCTTCGGCAGATAGTTTGAGTCGCTTATGCGGAGGTTGGACTATCCATTGGCAAGGTGCTGAAGAAGCAGAATTGAAAGGTCAAACTGTTTTGGAAGCAATTCAAAATAAGATTGATTCCGATAGTACGATTACTTATTTTGACCAGGTCCATAACACTAAGAAATTAGTTCAATTAGCGAAAGAAGCTGATCAAGTTGTTGTCGTTGTTGGCGAAAAACCCTATGCCGAACAGGAAGGCGATAATCCGCAATTGCGATTGTCACCGATGGAAGAGAAGCTCCTTACCACACTCCAGGATAATAATATCTCTTTTGTATTGGTTGTCGTTGCCGGTCGACCACTTATTTTACCCAAAGGTGAAGAAGCAGCTGATGCCATTGTTTGGGCGTTTTTGCCAGGGACAGAAGGGGGCAGTGCAATTGCCGATGTTTTATTTGGCGATTATAATCCATCGGGACGTTTACCAATTACTTTTCCCAGCAAAGTAGTGAAGTTTCCAGTTGCATATTACTACCGGGAAAATCAAACAACGCCACTTTACGAGTTTGGATATGGATTGAGCTATACAACGTTCAAATATTCAAATTTAAAAGTTCCGATTAAAGCTAAAGCAGGTAATCCGGTAGAGATTAGCGTCACTGTTAAAAATAATGGGGAGTTAATGGGTGAAGAGGTGGTATTACTCTATTTACAACATAATACCAAAAATATAACACCACTGCGAAAAACCCTTCAAGGTTTTAAACGGGTATCCTTGGAACCTGGCGAAGAGAAAACCGTCTCATTTAGAATTACAGCGGACCAACGTAAGATTTTTAACGTTAATAAGCTTCAGTGGGTTGAAGAACCTGGTGAAATAACAGTAAAGATTGGTGATTTGTCCAGAAAAATGTTAATTGAATAACATAATTATTAGAGAAATAGCTTTAGTCTATCAGATTTTAAGATAAAAGGTGAGCTATGGCAAAGCTTTATTTTAGATACTCGGCGATGAATGCCGGTAAAACCACCCAACTACTCCAAGTGAAATATAACTATGAAGAACGGGGACAGAATGTTTTACTCCTGAAACCGGCCATTGATAATCGGGAACATCCTGATAAAATCAAGTCCAGAATCGGTCTTGAAAGTGATGCAATTATTATTGATAGTAACGTTGATATTCTTGATTTGGTTAAAAAAGATCTGGCAATTAAAAAAATTCACTGTGTGATTATTGATGAAGCACAGTTTCTCTCCCGTAAACAGGTTTTACAATTATGTGCAATTGTTGATGATCTTAATATCCCAGTGATTGCATATGGTTTACGGACAGATTTTAAAGGAGACTTATTTCCAGGGAGTGAAGCGTTATTATCATTTGCTGAAACAATTGAAGAGTTAAAAACGATTTGTTGGTGTGGCAAGAAAGCAATCATGAACACCAGACTGTTAAATGGTAAACCGGTATATGAGGGAGAACAGATCCAAATCGGTGGCAATGAAAGTTATATTTCACTCTGTAGGAAACACTGGAGAGACGGAATAATCAGTTCCCAGGAAGATGATGACTAACTGAAATAATTTTAATTCAAAATATCAGTAATATTGTTAGATTTTTATTAATATACTTCCATATGAGAGGATTGTACGACAGAGAAATCCCCGCATGATATGGAAGTTTTTTATTTGTATAAATATCTTAATAATTGGCGTTAAGGGGGAGGTAATTTGTCAAAAGAAAAGATAATTTTCTGGATGAACGTATCAGATCAAATTGAAGATTATCAAAATTTTGATCAGATTGTTACTAATTTTGAGAATATGGGTGTTAGGGCAGTAATATTACATACAACTTTTGCAAATTTAGTAACCAAGCTTAAGAGCAATGGTTTTATGGTTTATTCGGAATTTTCCTGTTTTGAAGGTGAAGAGGTTTGGAAAGAATACAGTGACTGTATCCCGGTAGATTTTGGTGGGGAGCGGTTTAATGAAGAAAATGGTTATTATGGTGTTAATCCGGCCAATCCAAAATTTCGTAAAGATTTATTTGCAAAATTCAAAAAACTGATTCAACACATGAATATTGACGGTGTTTGGTTTAACAGGATTCATTGGCCTTGTTATTGGCAAGCTTTCGAACCGGTACTAATTGATTCTTCTTTTGACGAAAACACGCTCAATCTGTTTTTACAGGATAATCAATTAGCGTTCTCTGTTAATGAGGTCAAACAGTTTATCATTGGTGAAGGTTCAAAGCTTTGGGCCCAGTGGAAGTGTTCAGTGATTACATCCTGGGTAAAATTAGCCTGGGAGATCCGTAATCAATTTGCGCCCGATGTGAAACTGGGGATTTTCACAGTTCCCTGGGTTAATGGTGAATATAATAATGCTTTGTTCAGGATCATTGGTCAGGATTACCGGATGTTAACCCAATATGTTGATTATTTTACGCCAATGTTGTATTACCAAAGTTGTAAACAACCTGTCACCTGGATCAATGATGTAATTAGTAAAACTAAGACACTAACGGATCGCAATATTGTTCCGATTGTTCATGTTGAAAAAAATACTAATATCTCCGATGGCGAAGAACCTCAACAAAACGTTTTGGAACTGGTCTTGAGCCATCCTGATAGTGCAGGATGTATTATTGCTTATTGACTTAATCAGTAGTTGTTAAACACGGAGATATTAAGTAATTATATTTTGAATCTTGAAAAGTAGTTTGATAAAGTTAACTGAATACCATGGTTAACTTTTTATTTTTTATAAGTAACGATAATCATGGAGGAATCAAATAATTGTGTATTGAATAATAGTAAAAATTATTAATAGAGTAGGTAGGTTTATGTTTAATTCAAACAGTTTTCTAACAATATCGCTTAATCCGACTTTACAGAAAACATTGGTTTTTAGAGATGTCAAACTTAATGAAGTTAATCGTTGTACCGAACAATTTTTAGATGTATCCGGGAAGGGTATTAATGTTAGCCGGGTATTATTACAGTTAAATGAAGCAGTCAATCATCTTACCCCGGTTGGTGGCCGTGATCGAGAATTGTTTTTATCACTGGCAGCTCAAGATGGAATTCAGTGTTATACTGTTGATTCGGGGATTGATATCCGCTGGTGTTATACGATGATTGATTTAAATAACAATACCACCACAGAAATGATTGAAACAACTAACCCGGTATCAGAGGAAACTGAGAATAAAATCTGGCAATTATTCGAGAAGCTGTTAGCTGGCAGTCATACGGTGATCATTACCGGGACCAAAGCCAGCGGATTCTCGGATGCAATCTATCCTAAAATGGTTCAAGCAGCGAAACATGGAGGAAAAAGAGTAATTTTGGACTTAAAAGGAGCAGACTTGGTTAATTGTTTAACTTATCAACCTGATATCATCAAACCAAATCTGGCAGAGTTTGTGGCAACATTTTTTGCGGTTGATCTTCCTTCGGAGTCCGACTCTTTTTCAGAAATCATGCCCCAAATCAAAGAGAAAATGATGGAATTATATCGGGAATACCAGATATCTACAATATTAACCAGGGGTAAGGATGGTGTTATCTATCTCAATAATGGCCAGATTGTCGAAATGTTAGCACCCAAAATAAAACCAATCAATACTATTGGTTGTGGTGACGCATTTACAGCCGGATTTGCAGCATCCTGGCATCAAGAGAATTGTTTAGAGCAAGCTGTTATCAAAGGAGTGGAATGTGCAGTAAAGAATGCGTTATTAATGCGACCAGGAGTAATTAAGTGATGATGAAGATTTTAAAGAGTTTGGTAATAATCTTTTTGGGTTGGTCCTTACTTCATTTAGCCATAATTTCGCTTGATGGACTTAATGATGATTTAGTAAATTCTGATGTCGCTGTTGTTCTCGGTAATAAAGTTGAACGCAACGGAGAACCTTCGAAACGTTTAAAAAGACGATTGGATAAAGCAATTGAGCTCTATCAAGCAGGATATTGTAAACATGTTATTGTTAGTGGCGGAGTAGGGAAAGAAGGCTTTGATGAAGCGCAGGTGATGGGGGATTATTTGCTAGCTCATGGAATTGATGAAAAGTATGTTATTCTTGATCATTCAGGTAATAATACTCTCCAAACAGCTTGCAATGTGAAACAGATTATGGAGGCAAATAATTTTAAATCAATAATTGTTGTCTCACAATTTTACCATATCTCCAGAACGAAGCTGATTTTTGCCAAAATCGGTATCAGAAATGTTAAATCAGCTCATGCTGAGATATTTGAGTTCAGAGATCTATATTCATTAGGAAGAGAATTTGTTGCTTATTACCGATACCTATTTTATAAGGTTAAATGACTGGAAAATTATAATCTCCCGGTAATGATCAATAATCCGTCCAGCAATCCGTGAGAAACGTCCTTTACCTTTAAGTAAGCAACCATACCGTTTAAGCCAGGGTTTTAGCATAATAATCTCTTCAAAGTCATGAATCATAAAAATAATCGGGAAAAGCCAAAGTAAAGTAATCATTCATTTCTCTTTTAAGGCCTGGCTTTATTGATTTGTTTAAAAAAAAGTGGGTTGACTAAATTTTAAACTAAGAATTGAGTGAAGATGTAAGAAGTTTTTTGGATGATACGAGTAAACAAGGCTGTTGGCAAGAGATGATCATGATCTTTGCAACAGCCTTTTTGATGAGTTACATATTTATCCTAAAACAACTTCAACTTCATTATCATCTGACATCATCTCAAACGGGATACAGTTTCCATTTACCAAGTTGCCGTTGATGGTAAGTTTGGTAATGCCTTTATTGCAATGATTAGGATTTTTCACCTTAATCCTGAAGTTTTTGCCACGGAAAACCCGATTAACAGTAAATTCATCCCAGTCTGAAGGAATACAGGGATCGATTATTAATCCATCATAGTGTGATCTTACTCCAAGGATATATTGAGAAACCGCTACAAAACTCCAGGATGCAGTTCCGGTTAACCACGAATTACGTGCTCTTCCAAAATGATAAGGATGTTCTTTACCGGTAATAAATTGTGAGTAAACGTAAGGCTCCATGGTGTAATGATCGGCTTGCTCATTTTTAGCAGCCGGTAAGAACGCTAAGTAGTATTCAAAGGCACGGTCACCACGGCCTAACATACATTCTGCAATAACTGCCCATGTATTAGCATGGCAGAAAATACCGGCATTTTCTTTCAGTCCCGGCGGGAAAGATGTAATCGCTCCGATTTCATTTACTGTATCACGGTAGGCAGGGAAATTTTTCACAATCCCATGTTCAGTAGCTAGATATTTATTCAGGCTATCCATGGCGGTTTTCCCCTTTTCATCAATTGAAAATCCAGATACTACCGCCCAGGTTTGACTGTTGATAAAGATCTTGCATTGTTCACTGTCTTGACTGCCTAATTTCTTTCCGCTGTCCAAATAGCCCCTCAAGAACCATTCGCCATCCCAGGTATGTTGTTGTAAGTTAAATTTAATTTCGTCAAGATAGGCTTGATAATGGGTTACATCCTCGTGACGTCCGATTCGTTTGGCTAGCTCAATAAATTCAGACAGACCGCGGAAGTAAAGGAAGGTGCTCCAGATACTTTCACCTTTACCTTTTAAATTAATACAGTCGTTCCAATCAGCAGCCATTCCTAATAGTAAATGGTGTGGCCCCCGTTTTCTCCAGGAGAATTCTAAGGCCATTTTTAAGTGTTCGTAAACAGTGGCTTCATCTTTATCAGCATAAGGAACAACTAAATTCAAGAAAGCAAAATCACCGGTTTCTCGAATATATGCCGGAACCGCTAATAATAACCACAAATGATCATCCGAGTAAATATGCGGTTCAGGGACAATATTGTGTTCACCTTGTATCAATGTTAATGGTTGGAAATTATGCAAAGCATAGCCATCGGATAATTGTCCTTTCAGTAAGGTAATCAATTTATTACGGACCAGCTCCGGAATCGCATGAACAACCCCAAGGATATCCTGGTTGGTATCCCGATATCCGATACCATCACGACCACCGGCTTCGTTAAACGAAGCTGACCGTGACCAATTAAAAGTGGTGTGACATTGATATTGGTTCCAGGTATTAACCATTGTATTGACATAGTTTGATGGGGTGGAGCAGGTATATTTATTTAAACGGACTTCCCAATATGCTTTAACTTTGTCAAATTCGGCAGCAACTGCTTCACGGGTTTGGAATTGTTCTTTGATCGCTTTTCCTTGGCTGGCAGCGTTTCCGATTCCTAAGATAAACAAAGCATACTTTTTTTCACCAGGTTTTAATTTAAGCTTATTATGTAATGAGGCGCAGGGGTTACCACCAATGGCAATTGAATTGTGACACTGACCTTTTTCAACAGCTACCGGATTGCCTTCATGATGATAATTTCCAATAAAGACTTCGCGATCGGTATCATAACTTTCAACCGGTAACAGTGATGTGAAGAATGCTTGGTCTTCCCGACCTTCAGGCCAACGCAGAGTATAATCAATTATTCCGTCGTTATATCCCATGCGACAAGTGTAGAGAATGTATTGAAAGTTGGAAAGGTCCTGATCCATATTCCAAAAACACCATTCAGCATAGGTGAATAAAGATATTTCCCGTTCACGATCGGAGAGATTTTCAAGTTCAATCTCCCAAAACTCAATTGGTTTGTCAATTGGGACAAAGACGCGGTAGTTTGAACGAATTCCACTATATTCACTTTCAAAGACAGTATAACCCATACCATGGCGGCAGATTGACTTATAGGAATCAATTGCTTTAGCAACCGGTTGCCAGCTGGCAGACCAGTAATCACCATTAACGTCATCACGGATGTAAATATATCTGCCGGGACGATCCATTGGAATACTGTTAAACCGTAGTCTTAAATTTCGTTTGCTTTTCGGCGATTTATAAAAAGCATATCCGCTGGCATTGTTCGAAATAATCCCACAATAATCTGCAGTCCCTAAATAATTAATCCAGGACATTGGAGTGTCCGGACGTTCAATAACGTATTCTTGTCTTTCATCATCAAAATAACCGTAACGCATAATTTCCTCCCTCTAAGTTTGCGAGATAATATAACGAAAGTCAGATAATCAATTCACCATTGAACTTTGAACTCCTGCTACTATGATGAAATAACTTAAGTAAATTTATTCAATGTTAAGAAATTTGAAATGTTTTTTCCCAATGGGAACAAAAATAAAAGCTATCAACCGATAGCTTTTAACGTTCGCTTAACTTAAGATACTCACGTTTTGGAGCGACACTTTTATATGCTGGCCTGATTATCTTGCCGGAATTGACTATTTCTTCAATGCGATGGGCGCTCCAACCGACAATTCTGGAGATTGCGAAGATTGGAGTATAAAGTTCTTGTGGAATATTTAACATTCGATATACAAAACCGGAATAAAAATCGACATTGGCGCTGACACCTTTATACATCTTCCTGGTTTTACTGATTATTTTGGGGGCGATCTGTTCTACTTTATCATAGAGCTGATATTCTGGCTCCAGTCCTTTTTCTTTAGCAAGGCGTTCGACATATTCTTTGAAGATCACGGCCCGTGGGTCAGAGATCGAATATACGGCATGCCCAATTCCATAGATCAATCCGGAACGATCAAATGCTTCTTTATTAAGGATCTTAGTTAAATATTTTTCAATCTCTTCATCGTCGTTCCAATCTTTGACGTTTTGTTTGATATCTTCAAACATTTGAACTACTTTAATATTAGCACCACCATGGCGAGGCCCTTTTAACGAACCCAATGCGGCAGCAATTACGGAATAAGTATCAGTACCTGATGAAGTAACAACATGAGTGACAAAAGACGAGTTATTACCGCCACCATGTTCGGCATGGAGTACCAGCGCCAAATCCAGTAAGGTTGCTTCAAGAGCTGTGTAATTGCTGTCTGGCCTTAACATATGGAGCACATTTTCAGCAGTGCTTAATTCAGGCTTAGGACTGTGAATAAACAAACTATTGTTACCATGATAGTGCGAATAAGCCTGATAGCCATAGACTGCAATCGAAGGGAAGCAAGCGATCAAGCGAATGCATTGTTTTAATACGTTTCTAATTGAAGTATCGTCAGCATTATCATCAAAACTGTATAAAGCTAAAACACTTCTGGCTAATACATTCATAATGTCTTTACTCGGAGCTTTTAAAATCATATCACGGGCAAAGTCATCGGGTAATCTGCGATATTGCGCCAACAGCTGTTCAAATTCATTTAATTCAGTCATGGTGGGAAGTTTGCCAAAAAGCAGTAAATAGCTGATCTCTTCAAATCCGAATCGGTTTTCTTCCATAAAACCATTGACCAGATGATTGATATCAATACCGCGATACATCAATCTTCCGGGAACCGGAATCATCTCATTTTCATCTATGATATAGGAATGAACTTCGCCGATCTCTGTTAAACCGACTAAAACCCCCTTGCCGTCAATATCACGCAGACCGCGTTTGACATCATATTTCTTAAACAGTTCGGGAACGATATAACTGCAACGTTCGGCCAATTCGGTCAATTCATTAAGTTTTTTGGTCTCAAAATCTACGAAATGATTACTCATCTTATCAACCACCATTTCTGATTTTAAATTTTTTTTATTATACAATAAAAGTTATGATATTGAAAACATTAAATTTTAGAAATATAACAATAGTATATGTTGTTTGGGGTTGACTTAATTACTTAGATGAGCCAATTGTAGGAGGATTGAAGATAAAAATTAATCTGTGTAAGAAGTTAGTGTAAAATTATTGTAGGAGTTTTTAAGAGCAAAAAAGAAGAAGACAGCACCGTCCTAGCTGGGACGAGTAACCAAAAATGATTACTCAGAGGTGTTGTCTTCTATGAATATTATTCGTGTTATCATGCCTATTTTC
>JAKPCT010000240.1 GCA_029553165.1 Bacillota bacterium | reverse complement strand
ATTGAGGCTTGATCGGTTAAAATATCACCAAACATATTTTCAGTTACAACCACGTCAAATTGACTTGGCCAACGGACTAGCTGCATGGCGCAGTTATCAACGTACATATGATTCAATTCGACATCGGGATAGTCTTGGCTGGTTTTGGTGCCGGTTTCCTTGGTGCTGGTTTTGATTTTAAAGAATTTGTCAATTCGATTTGAGCGATAGACTGTCCGTAGACGTTTGGTGTCCCAAGTTGGCAAACACCTAAAACTAAAGTGAGCATTAAAAAGACTAAACTTTTCTTCATTTTATAACCTCCATCTTTGTTTTTGAAAATAATTACTTTCCTTGAAAATACTATCTGAGAAAAGAATTATCTTCTGTCAGTTTAATTTGACATTCTTTTGACGTGCCGGATGCAAAATTTGTTCCATTAGTTTTAAAAATTTTTTTTAAAACGGGACGGATACCTGATAAGTATCATCTTATCATGTTTAAGACAGTACGGCAATAATCATAATTTTAAAATTTCCTCATTTATTTTATGCTATAATTATTATGTTTTCATCAACAGTAATAAATAATATATTTAGTAAGATGATTGTTGAAAAGATCAGAGTTTATTCTATTAGTAAATGGAGGCTACTAATGAGTCGGATTCGAGTAGGTATTGTTGGTTATGGTAATTTGGGCCGGGGAGTCGAGATGGCCCTAAAGCAAAATCCTGATCTGGAGTTGGTAGCGGTCTTTACCCGCCGTCAACCCGATAGTGTACAAGCCAACGCTAAAATGATTCATATTTCGGAGATCAGTAAGTATCAGAATGCGATCGATGTGATGATTTTATGTGGCGGTTCAGCTACTGATCTTCCGGGGCAGGGTCCAATGATTGTTTCGCAGTTCAATATGGTTGACAGTTTTGATACTCATGCGAAGATTCCGGAGTATTTTAATAAGATTGAGCAAGCGGCGAAACAAAGCGGAAAACTGGGATTAATCTCCACTGGCTGGGATCCGGGTTTATTTTCACTGTCGCGTTTGTTAGCTGAGGCGGTTTTGCCTGAAGGACGCGGTTATACTTTTTGGGGGCCGGGTGTGAGTCAGGGGCATTCCGACGCTATTCGGCGAGTTACCGGTGTTAAAATGGGAATTCAATATACGATACCGGTTGATGCGGCAATTGAGCGGGTAAGATCAGGTGACAATCCGGAGCTTAGTACCTGTGAAAAACATTTACGGGTTTGCTATGTCGTGCCGGAAGAGGGTGCTGATTTGGCCAAAATTGAAGCTGCGATTAAAAATATGCCCAATTACTTTGCTGATTATGATACAACAGTAAACTTTATTACCGAGGAAGAGTTAAAAGCGGAACATTCGGGAATGCCTCACGGCGGTTTCGTAATCCGAACCGGTAAAACAGGTGTGAATACCAAACAAAGGATCGAGTTCAGTATTGCCTTGGGAAGTAATCCGGAGTTTACGGCAAGTGTGTTAGTCGCCTATGCGCGGGCAGTCTATCGGATGGCCCGGGAAGGTAAGACCGGGGCTTTAACAGTATTTGATGTCCCGTTTGGTTATCTTTCGCCAAAATCAGCAGCGGAGTTGCGTAAAGAGTTACTTTAATCTGGAAAGACAATCTATAAAAAGCGATCTTTTTGTAAAGACTATCAAGAAATGACGATTGGAATTGAGAATCTGATTTGGTTTGTAAAAAACCTGCAAATTGTAATCTCGGATGACTTGACAATCGGAAGTCTTTACCTTAAGATAATCTTGTTTGAAAACTTTCAAAGTAGTTGTTACGATTTTTGGAAAAAGTAATAAAAGTATCTTTGATAAGATTTTTAATATTAAGATTTAAAATATCGAAGGAGGTGAAGCCATGCCGACATATGATTATAACTGTGAAAAATGTGGCGTCTTTGAACATTTCCATGGAATGAATGAGAGCTTAACCAACTGCCCGAGCTGTGGTGCTGAAGTTCGCCGGCTGATCAGCCGAAACAGCAACATTATCTTCAAAGGGTCTGGCTTCCATGTAACTGATTATCGCTCGGGAGATTATTCCAAAAAAGCGGCTGCTGAAGCATCGGGAGCATCATCATCAAAATCAGATACTAAAGCGTCATAACGAAAGGTCACTTCGGTGACCTTTCTGCTTGAGATTATGATATAATGAATTGGAGTTTGTTGATTTCGTAAATAAAAGGGGTTTAATATGGATTATATTGTTACAGAGAAAGTAAAATCAAGTTTGAAAGATTCGTTACGAAAAGCTGTTGTGAAGGCGATGGAGAGTCAGCAGTTAACAACAGTTGAACTGCCGGAATTAATGCTTGAGGTACCGAAAGACAAGAATCATGGGAATTTCTCCTCCAATCTGGCTTTAGTGTTAGCCAAAAAAGTTGGAAAAGCCCCGCGGGATGTGGCACAGATTATTGTTGCCAATATCACCGACGATCAATATATTGAACGTCTCGATGTAGCCGGACCGGGATTTATCAATTTTTACCTGAAACGCTCCTGGCTTCGGGAGGTTGTTGATCTGGTCTTAGCTCAAAAAGAACAGTACGGATCGAATGATTCCTTATTGAACTTGAAGATCCAAGTTGAGTTTGTCAGCGCTAATCCAGTCGGCCCAATGAATGTTGTTAATGCCCGGGCAGCAGCTTTGGGTGATACTTTAGGAAGGCTCTTCAGTGCTTGTGGTGCCCAGGTTCAACGGGAGTATTATGTGAATGATTACGGGGTTCAGGTTGAAACCTTGGGACGTTCGGTTGAGGCCCGTTACCGGGAGTTACTCGGGGAGACCATTGTTTTTCCCGAAGATTGTTATCAGGGTGAATATATTTATGATCTGGCCCGTCAGTTAATTGCAGCGAAGAATGATGAGTACTTAAAGTTGCCTGAATCAGAACGAATTACTTTATTTAAAGATTTTGCCTATAAACAGATTCTGGCTTCACAACGTCAAGACTTACTTGACTATGGCGTTAACTATGATTGTTGGTTCAGTGAGCGGAGCCTGCATGAGTCCGGTAAGGTAACCGAAATTATTAATTTATTGCAGGAAAGAGGCTTGACTTACAACGCCGAGGATGCCCTGTGGTTGAAAACAACTGACTATGGTGACGATAAAGATCGGGTTTTGATTACTGCAGATGGAAGGACCACTTACTTTACAGCGGATATTGCATACCATTTAAACAAATTTGAACGGGGATTTGATTTAGTAATTGATATTTGGGGTCCCGATCATCATGGTTATATCCCGCGGATGAAAGCGGCAATGGTGGCACTGGGGATTGTACCGGAACGGTTTGAAGTCTTAATTGCCCAGCAGATTAATTTACTTAAGGACGGTCAACCGTTTAAAATGTCCAAGCGGCGTGGTAATTTTATTACCATGACCGAATTATTAGAAGATGTTGGTAACGATGCTGCACGGTGGTTTTTCCTGATGCGTAGCCCTGAAAGCCATTTGGACTTTGATATGGACTTAGCCAAGTCCCAAAATTCTGAAAATCCAGTCTATTATGTCCAGTATGCTCACGCACGAATCTGCAGCATCTTCAGTCAAGCCGGCGCCGAAGCCCAAAACCCGGACGGTAATCATGACTGGCAGGCAAAATGGGATCATGAAGAAGAAGAACTGCTTGAGAAGGTAGCCCATTTCCCGGAACTGATCATTGAAGTAGCCAAAGAGCGGGAACCGCACCGGCTTACCGGTTATTTGTTGGAGTTGGCGGGAATGTTTCATTCTTACTATAACCGGAGACGGATTATCTGTGATGATCCGGAACTGACGCAGGCACGTTTGGTAGTAGCCCGGGTGGTTGGTTACGTTTTACTGCATGGTTTGAATCTGTTAGGGATTGCGGCACCAGAACGAATGTAACCGCTTTTGGAGGTAGAGATGAAGCGACATTTACCGGTGTTACCGACTTTTTGGGATACTTTTAAGCAAAGCTTCCTTCAGGTGTATGAAAGATTGGGATTTTCAGTTGTAATCAGTTTAATCTGGTTTTTTGCCCATCTACTGGTTTTTTTGTTCATCCCGACAAGTTTGATTCAGTTATTGATACCAATGGTGAAGCCGGGCGCGCAGGTAGCGAATAATATCTTGGCTTCGATGGTGCTCTATTCAGTCTGGAACGGATTGGTAACAGCTCCGCTGACAACAGCATTATATGGAATTGTTCACGAAAGTGATGAAACTGCGCTGGAAATAAAAGATTATTTCCGAATTGTCCGGCAACATTACTGGAGTTCAGTTAAAGTCGGATTGGTTTTTGGTCTGATTGTTACCTTACTGTTTTTGAATATTGTCAATTCGGTTATCGGGAACAATTTGCTCCTCACCATCCTGGGGAATGTATCGTTTTTTATCTTATTTTTCCTGTTGTTGATGCAGTTTTATTTTGCTCCCTTAATTTATTATAAGAATAATCTTATAAGTATCGCCAAGAAATCATTCTATTTGGCAGGGGATAATTTTGGATTTACTTTTGTTTCATTAGTGATGCTTTTTGTTTTAATGGCATTAAGTTTTGGCGCTTTATTGCCTTTGGTGTTTGCTTTTGGAGCATTTATAACCTTTTATATTAATATTGCTTATGAAGCCATCTATAAAAAATATCATCCCGAAGCAGAAATTGAGGATGAAGATGGAAAAGAAGATTTGATAGGAGAGAATGACAATGGCTAAATTTATTTTTGTAACTGGAGGAGTAGTTTCTTCATTAGGTAAAGGTATTACGGCCGCCTCATTAGGTTGCTTATTGAAAAGCAGAGGGTTGAGTGTGTCGATCCTAAAGCTGGATCCGTATATTAACGTTGACCCCGGGACAATGAGCCCCTATCAGCATGGTGAGGTTTTTGTCACTGATGACGGCGCTGAAACCGACCTGGATTTGGGGCACTACGAGCGTTTTATCGATGCTAATTTAAGTAAAAACAATAATGTTACTACCGGGAAGATTTACTGGTCGGTAATAACTAAAGAACGTAAGGGTGACTATCTCGGAGGTACCGTTCAGGTTATCCCGCATATAACCAATGAGATTAAAGAACGGATTCACCGGGTTGCCAAAGAAAGTCAGGCTGACATCGTAATCGTTGAGGTCGGTGGGACCGTTGGTGATATCGAGAGTTTGCCATTTTTAGAGGCAATCCGGCAATTCAAAAATGAAGTTGGCCGCGATGATGTGATGTACATTCACTTAACCTTGATGCCGTACATCGGAACAGCTGCCGAACTGAAGACTAAACCGACGCAACACAGTGTCAAAGAGTTGCGGGGAATCGGGATTCAACCGGATGTGATCGTTTGTCGCTCGCAAAAGCCGTTGTCTGATGATCTCAAGGCTAAGATCGCTTTATTTTGCGATATCAATAAAAATGCGGTTATTCCAAATCTGGATGCTAAGACCATTTATGAAGTTCCTCTGTTATTGGAACAAGCCGGACTTGATGAGATCGTTATTGAACGGCTCCGACTCCAGTGCAACGAGCGTGATCTTGCCGGCTGGCGCGCGATGGTTGCGAAGTTCAAGTCACTGCGGGAGAAAGTTACCATTGCGATCGTTGGGAAATATGTTTCGCTTCCCGATGCTTACTTGAGTGTTGCTGAAGCGTTACGCCATGGCGGGATTGCCAATGATGTCCAGGTTGATATCAAATGGGTCAATTCGGAAGTGATTGAGCGGGAAGAGATTGGCAAAGTCATTGGTGAAGTAGACGGAATTCTTGTCCCCGGTGGTTTTGGTAACCGTGGAATTGAAGGGAAGATTACCGCAATCCGTTGGGCCCGGGAGAACAAAATACCGTTCTTGGGGATTTGTCTAGGGATGCAATGCGCCGTAATTGAGTTTGCGCGTAACGTCTGTGGCATGGCCGGAGCTAATTCTTCGGAGTTTGATCCTGATACCGAGTATCCGGTAATCGATCTGTTACCGGAGCAAAAAGAGATCGAAGATATGGGTGGCACAATGCGCCTGGGATTGGGGCCGGTTAAAATTTTACCTGATAATAAAGTTTATGAAGCATATCAGCAAGAGTTGATTTATGAACGCCACCGGCACCGTTATGAAGTTAATAATGAATTCGTCACCCGGATGCAACAAGCCGGTTTGAAATTTGTAGGTTTATTACCCGATCGCCATCTGGTCGAAGTAATCACACTAGATGATCATCCTTGGTTTGTAGCGACTCAGTTCCATCCGGAGTTTAAGTCACGCCCGCAACGGCCACAGCCGTTGTTCCGGGACTTTATCAAAGCGGCAATTCAGTATTCGAAGAATAAATAAAGTTTTCACTGTAAATCAAGGGACTGTTGCAAAAGAGAAATTGCGAACAGTCCCTTCATTTTTTGCATACACCAAACGCGAGACTGCACAAACCTCAAAATTCTAGAGTCTATTACAAAAACAAGGGTCTGGAAACTTTCTCCCCTACATTAAGAGTTTGAAGGCGTACAAAAAGGGACCGCCGACTCAAGCAATGGGCCTAAGATATAAAATCCAACAACTTCCTTTTATAGGTATTTTTTTACTGCCGCCAGTCAATAATGATTTGGGGTGGTAAAAAATGCTGAAAAAAACTATATTGTTTTTTGGGGTTTTGACGATTCTATTAATAATAAATAATTGTTGGGCTACTACGAAACCGATATCCAATTATGATGCCAATCAACATCTAATCCAGGCTTTAAGAGTAAAAGAGCCGGGCTTAAAGTACTATTATGGTGAGATTACTGCGATCACTGTTGAGAAACTTTGGATCGATTGTTTTGGGAAGAAGTACAGCTTTACAATAACACCAGAGACATTGGTTTACTGTAACGGAATGCCTTCGAATTGGGGAGCGTTACAACCGGTCGCTCCAAACGCCTATTATGAAACCGAACTTTATGTAGGTGAAAACGGCGAGCTTCGGCTGGTGAACGCTCATTATTACGGTGAGGAATGTTTGCTCAAAGAAAGCCGGTTTACCGGAGGCCATTTGCAGTTGACACTCTGTTCGGTGACTTCTGGTGAAGAGCGGATATTGGCTGTTAATGCAAACGCAAGAACTCCAAGTGATTTTGGGTGGTTAAAAACTGATACAGCACTCTTTGTTTTGTTTTCGCTCAATGGTGATATCAGAGCAGTCTATGAGCTCTAGATAGCCTTCAGCGACCTTCATTACTCTGTTCAAGAGATTATTTACCAGTTTAGCAGGAAGAATAAGAAAGATGCCGAAGATTTTTCTATTATCATATTTATTTCAAGGAAGGAATTAAAAATGGCGATCAAAGTATTGGTAGTTGATGATTCAGCTTTTATGCGTCAGGTTTTAACAAGGATGTTGGAAGAAGATCGGGAACATGGCATTGAGGTTGTCGCAACTGCCCGTGACGGAGCGGATGCACTGGCGAAGATTGCCGCCTTCAAACCTGATGTTGTCACATTGGACGTCGATATGCCTAATATGGACGGGCTGGAGTGTTTAGCGAAAATAATGAGCGATTCTCCCTTACCGGTAATTATGGTCAGCTCATTTACGATTGCCGGCGCGGAACCAACCCTGAAAGCGTTGGAATTGGGGGCGATCGATTATATAACTAAGCCATCGGTCAGTGTACCGGAGTTGCTTAACACCATTAAAGAGGATTTGATTAAAAAAGTTCTGACCGCGTCAGCGATCAAACCGACTAAGTTAAAGACCATCAATGATCAAACTTCGGTTAAACCACAACCGGCCAGTACTTCAGAGATCGTTAATTTAACCTCGCTGGAGTTGTTAGCAATTGGGTCGTCAACCGGTGGTCCCCGTGCATTATATTACTTACTGCCATTGCTGCCGAAGAATTTCCCTTTAGGAGTTGTTATCGCGCAGCATATGCCAAAAGAGTTTACCAAAGTATTCGCCCAACGGTTAGATACCCTCTGCCAGGTTGAGGTTCGGGAGGCAGTCGACGGAGATCAGATTAAACCCGGTCTGGTGTTGATTGCTCCTGCGGGAAAACAAACTGCAGTGGTTCGTAATGGTAATGGATTGAAAGTAGTGATTACTGAAGAACCGGTTTTACTGTTCAAACCATCGGTCGATTATTTATTCGATTCTATTGCTAAGTGCTGTAAGGATAAAGTAATTGGATTAATCATGACCGGAATGGGTTCTGACGGGGCGATTGGTATGAAAAAGATGCGTGATGCCGGTGCCCGAACAATTGCGGAGTCAGAGGACAGTTGTGTCGTCTTTGGAATGCCCCGGGTGGCAATCGAGATGGGCGGTGCGGAATTTGTTGAGAGTTTACCGCTTATTTTTCCGAAGATCGAAGCGATTTTGACCCAAAAAGCATAAAGAGGTTAACTGGTAAAAGATTATTAGTTACCAAAAACATTTATTTGATTAATTTTGTTTGGCTAAGTTAAGAAGGAATTTCAAAAAACAGTGGCGAATAATGGAAGAAAGAAGGGAGGCGGTATCAATGTTGATCAACACTCAAAGAACTAGTGCATTACGCTGTCCTCTTTGTGGAAGACTTGAAATCAACCATTTTTCCCTGTTTGATTTTGCCGGGCGAAAACCACTGAAGATTTCGTGCAGTTGTGGGTATAATAAGTTGACTGTTAACACTAAAAACCTTAAAGATTTTTACCTGCAGATTCCTTGTTTGATCTGTGAAGAGATACATATTTTAAAATTCAACCGTGATGAATTGTGGAACAAGGCAATTGCCTTGTTGCGTTGCAGCGATACCGGTCAGGAACTTGGCTATATCGGCGAACATGCTGCAATCATGAGAATAATCAATAAAAAACAGAACGATATTGACAGTATCATTAATGATTATGGCTTTGATGACTATTTTGTCAATCCGCAGGTGATGATGGAGGTCCTCAATCATTTACATAAAATTGCCGAGGATAACCGGTTGTTTTGTCAATGTGGCAATGAGCATATTGAGATCGATGTTTTTCCTGAAAAATTAGAATTGCATTGTCCATTATGCCAAAGTATTCATATTATTTATGCTGAGACCATCGAAGATTTGAAAATTGTAAAGCAAGCCAATCTGATAGCAATGATTGAAAAGGGATTCACCAGTTTTGATTCGAGTAAAGTTCATCCTAATCTCAAATAAGGGTTTAGGTTGCACTCCCCGGCATCCCTTACCATCAAATTTTCCCTTCGATTTTTTCTTGATCTTGCCTTAATGAATTTACTAACAAGTTGGTTTGAAATTTTGCCCCGATTACAAATGAGATGTTTTTTTATCTGTAGATATAGGTTTTCAATCTATATCGTCTGTTTATGTCTGTTTAATTATGTAAATTTTATTGTTCTGGGAGGATTTTTGAATGCAACTGGCTGAGCTGGAGTCAAAGACTCTACACGAGCTGCAAGACATGGCTCGTGAATTGAAGATCGAAAATTATACGAAGTTTCGAAAACGGGAGTTGGTATTTGAACTTTTAAAAGTTTTAGCAGTTAAGGAAGGCTTAATCTTTTCACAGGGAATCTTGGAGATTTTACCCGATGGTTATGGTTTTTTGAGAGTTGAAGATTTTTGTCCTGGACCGGATGATATCTATGTATCGGCTTCGCAGATCCGGCGGTTTAATCTGCGGACCGGAGATTTGGTATCCGGGCAGGTCAGACCTCCCAAGGACAATGAGAAATACTTTGCGTTATTAAGGGTTCAAGCGGTTAATATGTTAGACCCTGATTCGCTCAAACGCCGCAACCATTTTGAAGAGTTGACGCCAATCTATCCGCAGGAGCGGATCCGGTTAGAGACCGAGTCAAAAGAGATTGCCATGCGTCTGGTTGATTTTATGGCTCCGATTGGTAAAGGACAGCGGGGAATGATTGTTGCTCCGCCTAAAGCCGGTAAGACCACGCTGTTAAAGAAGATTGCCAACAGTATTACCACCAATCATCCTGATTTGGAGCTGATTGTATTACTGATTGATGAACGGCCTGAGGAAGTTACTGATATGTCGCGTTCGGTCAATGGTGAAGTTGTCAGTTCGACTTTTGACTTGCCGGCCGATAACCATGTCCGTGTCGCCGAGCTGGTGCTTGAAAGGGCCAAACGCCTGGTGGAGATTGGGAAAGATGTGGTGATCTTACTTGACTCAATCACCCGTCTGGCCCGCGCCTATAACCTGGTGGAGCCTCCCAGTGGCCGGACGCTCTCCGGTGGTGTTGATCCGAGCGCACTCCATAAACCAAAACGGTTTTTTGGTGCGGCCCGCAAAATTGAAGAGGGTGGCAGTCTGACGATCATGGCAACGGCACTAGTCGAAACCGGTTCCCGGATGGATGAGGTAATCTTTGAAGAGTTTAAAGGTACCGGCAATATGGAACTGCACCTCGATCGGAAATTAGCAGACCGGCGGATCTTCCCGGCGATTGATATCGTTAAATCTGGTACCCGTAAAGAAGAACTTCTGCTTCGACCGGAAGAGTTGGAATGTAACTGGGTATTACGTAAGGTTTTAGGTTCAATGGGTCCGGCAGAGACGACGGAGCTGTTACTGGATCGTCTGACGCATAGCAAGTCGAATGATGAATTGCGGGAGATGATAATGACGTCCACTTTTGCCGAGAATGTCCTTAAAAAGCGCAACAGTGAACATTAATCTCTGACAAAATCTATCCTTTTAGAGTTGAAAAGCTAGTAACTGTTAAATTGATCTGAAAATTAAGTATTTACTCCCTCTAATAGTGGTAAACTATCGGGGGATTTTTTATTTAAATTGGATCGTTATCCGATAATAGGATTGCCAAAAATTGCTCAAAATAGGTGATAAATTGCAAAACGCGGTAATAATTGCAGAATATTTTCAAAATGCTAATGATAGGGGAAGGAATTGCTAAAAACCTTCCCTTGTCTTTTAACATAATCTATTTTAAAATAAAGTCAGAAAAGGTCAGGAGATTAAAAGTGGGTAACTTAGCTGATTTTATTGAACAATATTTACGAAACATACTGTTAGCCGAACATAAGGTGGAATTGCAGCGGCGGGAACTGGCCAAGATGTTTAGGTGCGCTCCTTCGCAGATCAACTATGTCCTGGAGACCAGGTTTACCTTTGACCGTGGTTACGTTGTTGAAAGCAAACGTGGTGGCGGCGGGTATATCCGGATTACGTATGTTCCTTGGAAGGACGAAAGTAGTTTTATGGAGCAAATTGATGAATTGATTCCCGAGGAACTGTCGGAGGACGAGTTGGAGAACTTACTGGTTAATATGGTCGAAAAACAGTTAATCAGTTCTGAAGAGGCGCAGCTGTGTTTTAAAATAATCAATCGGTATTTATCGGACCTTCATCCGGCGCCCGCTGATGTGTTAAGGGCCAGATTTATCAAAGCGTTGTTATTGGTGCTAGAGTTTAAGGAAAAAGAGTAGAATGATGTGAGGTGAATGAAATGATCTGTCAACATTGTAATCAAAGACCGGCAACGATTCATTTGACAAAGATTATTAATTA
>JAKPCT010000220.1 GCA_029553165.1 Bacillota bacterium | reverse complement strand
CAAAATTCAATAATTCGTCGCGGCGGAGCTGTGGACATCCGATAGATTTTAATTTGTCCATATTATTCACGCTCCTTCGACTTGAGCGGAAGTTCTAAAATTTCATTAGGTAATGCGCGTTTAATTGCAAGATATGTACGCTCTAAATTTGTTTCTGTTCGCTTTATATAAAGTTCACAAACCCAAAGTGTGCCGGTTTTAGTTTTTACAAGGCAAGCATTTTCTCTTTCTATGCAACTTTCAATAGCATTTGCGTTAATTAAAATAGTTTTCATAAATAATATCTCCTTAAATAATATCTCCTTAAATAATAATACACCGCCGTGTACGATTCGAGTCGTGTTCGGATAATCATTATACCAAATCACTATTATATTGTCAAGTCGCCCGAAATCAACCTTTCATAAATTACGTGCGGATCGGCCCCGATTGTATAAGTCCATTCGCAATCCGTATCATATCCAAGCAGTGTATCGGCGAGCCATTCGAGCCACTCAAGCCGCTTTAATTGCGCGAAATACGCGTCAATGAGTTCTTCGTCGAGCGTATCAATATCAATCGGTTTAGATGGCTCTAACGCGCTCACAATGGCCTGTGTTAAGTGCAACTCGTCGCAGACATTTATAAATATTTTATTTTCAATGCGTTTGCGGTTTTCTTCGGCTTGTCGTGCGGCAATGCGTTGAGCTTCGGCGCGTTTCAATTCTTCAATCTCGGAGCGAGTAAGCTTTTTTCCGACAGGTAGCCCGCAATCAAAGTCGATATTTAATTTCTCGCAGGCCTGAATAAAAGACAATCCGAATAAATGCTGAACGGCTCCAATAATATCAAATCGTGCTTCGCAGACGAAACAGTAAACGAAACCGTTCTTGACAAGCATGTTTCGGTCTTTTCCGTTGTGTGCGAAACATTTGACGCGGTGTGCGCGGTTTGGTTCTTCCCAATACCGCGCGACAACGTCTTCAATCGAGATGCGCGATTTCAATTCTTCCGGGAGGTTAATCATTGTTGTTCTCCTTACAAGACTTCGGCATCTCGGTCATATCGGTTTCGATGCATATACGCATCATTCTATTACCTCCTGTTCAAATTTCCCGAAATTGCCGTTTGTGTACATTTTGGTTTGCTTAAATTCTTCCTCTGCGTACACAAACGCACAATTAATAAATCCATCCTTTGTCGTTGGATGTACGGCGTTAAATTTGTCGATTGCTTCTGTGTAACTGTTTGC
>JAKPCT010000219.1 GCA_029553165.1 Bacillota bacterium | reverse complement strand
ATTTAGAAGTTCCAAAAGGCACAATATTTGCCTTGCTTGGGACGAATGGCGCCGGTAAAACTACGTTGATCCGGACATTATTAGGTTTAATACCATCTTCCGGTGGCGAAATAAAAGTGTTAGGAGAAGAACCATACCGTTTTGGCTCCAGTCTGCGTCAGAGAATCGGTTATGTCTCTGAAGAACAGGGGCTCTATGGCTGGATGTCAATCAATGACATCATCAGCTTTTGCAAAGGATTATACAATACATGGGATGACGAATTAGTAAACAAATACATCAAACGTTTTGGTCTTAACCCAAAGACTAAAATTGGAACTCTGTCCAAAGGGCAAACAACCAAATTGGCTCTAATCCTGGCTTTAGGACCAAAACCCGAATTATTAATCTTAGATGAACCGATGAGTGGATTAGATCCATTGGCACAACATGAATTCCTCCAAATACTTTTGAAAGATGTTGATCTCAGTGAAAGAACGGTCTTCTTCTCTACTCATAATTTAGCAGATGTTGAAGCCATCGCTAAACTTGTAGCAATCGAATATGATGGAAAAATCCAGGCATATGGCACAATTGATTCGATCTGCGCTCAAGTCGCAAAGATCAAATTGCCAGGATCAATTCCTGAAAATTTGAATCTCCGATCTGTTTTGTTAGAAGAAGATTCAACCGGTAAGACTTATTTGATACCTTCCCAATTTACCGAAGAGATTGCAGCTGCTGGCGAAAACACAACAATTTCGGTCCAGCCTGTCGCCTTAAAAGAAGCATTCCTTTTCTTCTGTTCCGGAGGCGAACAAAGATGAGTCCCATATTACAACAACGCTTTGATTCATCACATGCCTTCAAGGAGGTGTCCATCTGATGCAACCATCACAATCAAAGAACACTATAGTTTCAAGCTTTATTCATTCAGGCTTGGTACTATTTTATAATGAATTAAAACGGAATCTGATTCCATTTCTACTGCCATTACCTGCTTTCGTAATTCTTTTGATCGTAAATTTACTCTCCCCTGGTTCAAAGATCATTGCCGGTACTAACGGTACTTGGGCTTATATCTCAATCGGAATCTTATTGGCAATGACCTATGGCTTACAGTGTTTCAGTCAGGACGCCGATAAAAAAACTTTAGACTTTATTATTACCAGACCAATCTCACTTTACTTAATAATCTTGGTCAAATACCTCACCAGTATTGGTATTTTCTTAATCTGGTCCTTTTTAATCAGAAATCAAATTCAGTTAAACTTATCTGAATTACCACTTCCTAATGGAATGGGCGAAGAATGGATATTGCTAACATTCCTTACCATTCATGCGATTAGTTTATTTTCGGGATTGTTAGTTAAGGGTTTGGAACGCTTTTTTGCGATTATTATCTTAACAGGTTCGATGACCTATTTATGCTATCAATTCTGGGTCAAACTGTTTGATTTATTAATGGCAAACTATTTTTGGTACGACATTCCACCCTATCAGATGAATTTTGTGATAAAAGTTTTTCCAATTTTCTTGGCACTACTGGCATTAATCACTCCACTGGTTGCAACACTCTGGCAACTGAAAAACCGGATTCCGTTACAACATTTTACAGCCGGAAAAACGATTATTGGCATTTGGCTTAGCATCTATTTACTAATTTTAATGGCCCAATATCTTTTTTCTCCCCCTCTTTGGCCTGACGGCACCTTTAAATCCGGAGATTGGCATGATCAAGCAGGAATTGTTACCGCCAGTACCGTTGATCCATCATACGAAGATCGGATAGTTTTATATAATGAACAGGTAAAATTCAAACTTAATTTAACGCAGCTTGGACAAAAACCCAAAGTTTTATATCAAGGTTATAATCTGTACCATCCAAGCATCTCCCCCAACGGTAAAATGATTGCTTTTACCGAAGATAATATTTTAAAGGTAATGAATATCAAAACCAAAGAAGTTATTGAAATTTATAATCCGAAATCAAAAAATAATTTAATCGATTCCATAACAACTAAACAACCCCAGAGAAGTATCTTATATAAACCTAATTTCGCAATCTGGGGAGAAGACAGCAAGCATCTTATTTATGTTGATTTCTTAAATGACAATGGGTTAAGCAATTTATATTTATTTCATACCCAAAAAGGATTGTTAAAAAAGATTAATAAAGAGCCGCTTACCGTTGGCGACCTGGTGTGGGATTCCTGTGAAAACGCGCTTTATATTATCGGTAATGATCATGATAATGCTATCACTTACTTGAACACTAACAGTTTAAAGCAAAAAACTTATCCAATGCCAAGTAAAATTCGACCAAGTACCATATTTTCCCTAACCGGTCCATGCGTTATTGATCATCGAACCGAAAAAATATTGTTAGTAATGAAGTATCTGGATACAATCCGAATTTATTCTTTTGACATCCATAATAAAGAGTTCGATTTAGTCGAACAATATGTTGATGAACGAATCAAACCCAATATTCCGATTTTATTAAATAACAATTTAACTGCCTTTATCTTCCCAAGATTAGATGGTTCTTTCCAATATAAAGCAACTAAATTTTATATTGACAAAAATCATACTCACGATCATGACAACGATCACGATCACGACCATGACCATGACCACGACCATGACCACGACCATTAAAAACTATACAGGACTAATCGCTTAAATTTTTACAATTAATAAATAAAATTAAAAAAGAAGGATATCTCCATAATACGGATTTATCCTTCTTTGATTCTATCTAATAAAACAACAAGGACCTTGAAGCTAAATTAAATTGGTAATTATGCTTCGCCTCTGCCTTGTACACCTTTAGTATCAGCAGTAATTTTTCTCTCGGCTTCATGTGGGCGTAAGCTGCGCACAGCCGCACCAGCTTGCCAAATCTCCGAATTGCGTAATAATGCCAGTTCTTGATTGAGTTTCTCCTGGTAATCAGGTTGACTGCAAGCACTAATAACACGACGTGTTTCGGAGCCATCTTTAACCTTTTGATACAATTCTTTAAACACCGGTAAAGTAGCTTCTTTAAACTTCGGTGACCAATCAAGAGCTCCACGTTGAGCAGTTGCTGAACAGTTGGAATACATCCAATCCATTCCCTTTTCATCAACTAATCTGATTAGACTTTGAGTTAATTCTTCTACAGTTTCATTAAATGCTTCACTGGGTGAATGACCGTTTTCACGTAAAACCTCATATTGAGCATGCATAATTCCAGCTAAAGCACCCATCAGCACTCCGCGTTCACCGGTTAAATCACTGTATACTTCGTGTTCAAATGTGGTTGGGAATAAGTAACCAGATCCGATCGCTATACCAACGGCAAGACAACGTTCATTTGCCCGTTTGGTATAATCTTGGTAAACAGCATAACTGGAGTTGATCCCTGCTCCTGATAAGAAGTTACGTCGAACTGAAGTTCCGGAACCCTTAGGAGCTACCAAAATAACATCAACATCCGCCGGTGGAATAACATCAGTCTGATCTTTATAAACAATTGAGAAACCATGTGAGAAATATAAAGCATCTCCAGGTTTTAAATTCTGTTTCACTTGAGGCCAAATCTGTCTTTGAGCCGCATCAGAAACCAGCATCATAATAATTGTTCCTTTGGCAGTAGCTTCTTCAATATCAAAAAGATCCTTACCAGGAACAAAACCGTCATTGATTGCCCGTTCCCAATCTTTAGCAAATTGCTTTGATTGACCAATTATAACATTAAATCCATTATCTTTCATATTTAATGCTTGGGCCGGTCCCTGAACACCATAACCGATAACTGCAATAACTTCATCTTTAAGTACTTCCCGAGCTTTTGCCAGAGGGAATTCTTCACGGGTGACAACAGTCTCCACTACTCCCCCAAAATTAATCTCTGCCATACTACTGATTGCCTCCTTTTATTCAACATTACTGTTAAAATGATTTATGAATAATATACCATAGAAAAATATATCAGACAATAATACATTTTTGATTGATCAATTTTTTATAATTTCTCCAAGATCACCATTTTTTAATCCCGCAGCATTCGCCTCATCAGTATCCAGATGTAAATCCATCGCAAAGTTTGGATGAACCCGCACTAAAACATTATTAAAGATCACACTTCGTACCCCATCAAATTTAACTGAAATGATCTCTTTATCTTTCAAACCAAGCTCAGCAGCCTCATCGGTATGTAAATGCAGATGGCGTTGTGCAATAATAACTCCTTGCTTTAATTCAACATTACCGGCCGGACCTTCAAGAGTAAGCGCCGCTGAATTTTCAATCGCACCGGAATCTCTCACCGGCGGATCGATCCCTAATACAAAACTGTCTGTTCTGGAAACTTCCACTTGTGTTTGTGGACGTACCGGACCTAAAACCCGAACTTTATTGATCCTCCCTTTAGGACCAATTAAATTGACACATTCTTCCGCAGCAAACTGCCCTGGTTGTGATAACGGTTTCATCATTTTCAATTGATAACCCGGTCCAAACAGTTGTTCAAGATCAGCTTGTGATAAATGAAGATGACGGTTGGAAATTCCGACTGGAACTTTTTTCGACATAACAATACGCCTCGCTTTAAATTAAAATAGGATTAAAACAAACTCAACCAAATAGTTTACAAAATAATAAACACTATTATGGTTCAGTTTATCTTAATCAGTAAAATATAGTTTGAAAAGTTTTGAAATCAGATGACAAAAGACGATGAAAATAAAAAAAGCGGCTTAATAACCACTAATTCTAAAAGATGGCAGGGGAGACAGGAATCGAACCCGCAGCCGCCGGTTTTGGAGACCGATGCTCTACCAATTGAGCTACTCCCCTGTGACACCATTAAATTATACCTAAAGAATATAAGTTTGTCAAATCTATTTTTGAAAGAAAAATCAGTCAATCTCTTGAAAAATTAACCCCAATTATTCCACCAAATGCTCCAATAAAACCATTGATCAGGGTCTTCAGCACAAATACACCCCAATTGATGGTCTCGCCCATTATTCCTGCAAAAACAACAGTCAGGATTGAACTGAAGAGCCCGACTCCTAACCCGGTAATCCATCCCATTCGCTTACTTTTAATACCTGCTAAAATCGAACCTATAACAATTGCCAGATACAATGTTATTAAATACAAACTCCCTGCCCATTTCGTTATTCCTGTCCAACCCAATTCAGTAATGATTCCTAAAAGCAGTGCAAAGAAAATAATAACTAAAATCACCAGAATACTGCCACTGAAGATTTCTTTCAAAGGAAGCCTCGAATCATTTTGTTTTTGAAGCATTTTTTCACCCCATATCATCCTAAATGTACAAAGACTATAGTTTCACCTCAGCCCTTGGTCATTAAAAATTTATGGGGTGTAATTGTAATTTATTACAATGAAATCCTTGAAAATTTATTTTTCAAATTGATATTTGATCAACTGTCGGTTGGCGCTCCACAGATATAAGTCATTTTCATTATCTGAAATACTCATCACTTTAATAATTCTTCCGGTTTGGAGGGTCGTTTCTTCCTGCCATTTTTTATTTTTCTGATCATATTTATAAGTGCGCAATTTACCAGTCGAGTCGGTAGTCAACATTTTTTTAGCGTTATTATTAATGAGCAAATTTTCAGCAACATAATCAAACTGAAAATTATCCAATTTGAAGTCAAACCCTTTATCATTGGCAGTTAACAGATAAACAACCTTCTGACTGGTAGTTAAGATCAATTCATTACGACGATCATTATTCCAATCAGAATATGTCATCGCTAGGACCTTGCCCCAAGGATAGTTTTCCCACACCGAAACCACAGTGTTATTTATCAGTTTGAGCACAGCAACGCCACTGGTCCGATAAGTAACCACGATTTCTTCAAGCCCATCGTTGTCAAAATCAATAGTCTGAGTATTTTCAATCAATTTGAAAGGGGCCGGACTCTTGGAGATGAGGTCCAGCGAATCAGCGGAGATCTTCAGAAAATACAGTATTCCTTCCTGAGTTTGAACAATCAAATCAGTACCTGCGCCGGAATTACTGCTGAATTTCCCAATAATCAGGCTGGCAATCGGTGCCCAGACGTATTTACTCGAATTAACTTCAATCCATTGCGAACTGTCATCCAGTTTATAAATGAAGATGAAACCAGGCCCCTCAGTACCGGCAATAATTTCCGGAATTTGATCCCTGTTAAGATCTTTCACCTGAAAGGTAGTAAAAGCTGCTTCATTGGAACCCAATCGTTGCAGTTCATACCACGCAGATTCATAATAAAGATAGATTATTATACGACCGTTAATCAATGAAACAGCGTATAAATTGTTATCAATGAAAAAACATTGCGTATTGAGCGGGTTAAAAGGAATAAGGATTGTTTCAAATTCATTATCAATACTAACAGAAGAATGAACTGCTTGATTTGATTGAGCCAATAAAATGGTAATCAATATAACAAAAACAAGCATCGAATGTTTGGTTATCTTCATCTCCATTACTCCCCGGAAAAAATAGAACTAATTATCAAATAATAATATTTATAAATTCAACTCTACAAAAGATAATCCTTTATTTCAAAAATCTAAAGTTCAGCATAAAAAATTCCAAATAAAAAAGTTTGTGCTGATTAAGGCACAAACCAAATATTTGTTTCAATCTGGTCGGGCAGGCGGGATTTGAACCCACGACCCCCACCACCCCAAGGTGGTGCGCTACCAAGCTGCGCTACTGCCCGTAACATAACAAAAATATTTTATCATTTCTTTATTATTCAGTCAATAGCTGGTTTTTTACTGAAATACTTTATTTATCATCATTATTATCTTTATTATCTTTTTAATTGTGAATCCCGCAATTAAATATCCGCATTAATTCTTCTGCTCTTCAAAACGTTACCGAACTGATCGACAGTAATCTCCAGCCGATGCATAAAATCACCCAACGAAGCCAGCTTGGACACGCTTTCAAGCCGCATATAATCCGATAACATTGTGTCTAACATTTTATAGACTTCTGCCAGTTCCTGTTCCCGCTTCTTAAGTCGATCTTGTTCCCTGCCAATTAAACTTTGGAGTTTATCATTTTCATCCATTAACTTTTGAATCTCTTCCATCAGTTTATCTTCGCGTTTCAAATCTCTTTCTACTGCCAGCAAATGTTCGACAAATCCCCTTAGATCAAGTTGATGACGTTGTTGAGCTTCTATTTTATTTAACCGTTCTTCAAAATTTTTAATTATCTCCGGTAACGACGACAACTGTTGGAAGAAGATATTATCGGCATTACTTGTTGAAGCTTGATTTTGAGCCGGTCTGACTTTATCTATGGAAATAGGACTTGGTTCCGGAGATACAGTCTTTGGTTTGATACGTTCAACCACCGGAACTGCTTCTGCTTCATTAATTGCCGGTTTTTCACCCAACACTTCTTTACCAAGGGCAACTAAATCCTCATCTTTGTAATTAAAGCGTTTGATCAAACGATAGAACCTTAGTTTTAATGCGGCAGTCGAAAATGATTTGCCCAGTTTCTGCTGTAATTCGTCACATGCTGCCGTCCGTGAGTTCCCTAATGCCTGATGCTTGGCAAACACTTCTAAGATCAAACGATCAACATCTTTTATTTCTCGACTGCGTTTACGGGGAGCAACTCCGGAATCACCGGTATATTTTGATTGCATCATATTATAATATTCTTGATTACTTAACCCTTTTTCTTTAAGTAACCGGCAAAATTGACTACGTAAAGCACTCATGTTACGACCTAAATGATTAACTAATTCTCTTCTTTGTTGCGGATTCCACCAGGATTCAAATAATTTTTGATTTTCTTCTTCAGTATACCGTGGTTTTGATTTTTGTAATGATTGTGTTGAAACTTTTGCAGTTGCAAGAGCTTTACCAGACATTTTATACCTCCCAGAAACAATTTTAATTGCCATAAAAGCTTCTATCATATTTTGTTCCAGTTTCAAAAGATTTATGCTAAATTACAAAAAAATTTTCGAAATTATTTAGTATCTTTGTATCAGTAATCCCTAACGTCCAGCTACATGAAGAAAAAGGATCAAAATAAAACCGTTACTGTATTAAGTAACGGTCAATCAACTCCAAACATCTATTTGACTAATAAACGGCAAGTCTTAACTTAATCCAAACAACCAGCTAATTATCTGTTAATTCAGCTAACAACCTCTTGTTCGTTTATTCTAGCTCAATCCCAAATATCAAAACATCATTGTAATATACGGTAATGCGATTATTGACACCATAGTTTGATAAACCTGGATCAAATGAATAGTCATTGGTTTGGTCATAATTTACCCAGGAACTGTTATAAATCCGATTTTGAAGTTCGACTTTCTTACCTGGGGCCAAGTTGTTAGTGCCACTAGCAAAACCAATTTCAACATAACGATCGGCCCCATTGACCGGACTGCTCAATTGGACAAACCGGCTGGTTATCCGATTGGTTATATGGAGCATCGAATAACCTTCTTCCATTCCTGACCAGTCACAGGTGAAATTTTGTGACAGCGAATTATCTGCCGTATACCAGTAACGAAGCTTTAATTTGGTTAAATCAATTGGTTCACTGCCATTATTATAAATCTGAAACCAAGGGGCAATTGTATTGGTTGTTGAGTTAGTATTAACACAACGGTATAAAATGTTTAAATTAACATTAGGCAGTTCGTCTTCAGTAAAATCGATGATTAAACGCGGTCCCAAATCCTGATTCGGATGTTCCCGGGAGTAAAATGCAACATTGTTGTTGCCGGCGATCGGAAGCAATGCCAATTCATAAATACCGTCCCCCTGGTCCAACAGGGCCGGATCTAAATCAACCTCAATAAATAGATTTCGATCAATATCTTTGGTATAAGTTCCATAAACGGTGCTGCTTACAGCCGGATTCGTATTCCAACTGACGGTCGATTCATTCCAGGGCGAAGTGGTTTTGCGAATTTCAAAGTGAGATTTGCCGTTATTGATTGCGTATAATCTTAACTTTACAGCTTGGATTTTCTTTCCTTCAATTCCCGTAACATAAAACTTTAGATAACTGTTGCATTGGTGATTACTATGAGCATACACCTCTAAATTGGAATCATTACCATAGTTACTGCTTGGCTCTTTCTTACTTGTATAGGTGTCTTCAAACGGACTATATGTCGGTAATAAATTAATACCGGAGATAATCTGTTTCGCGGTTGCCGAACCACTCCATAATAATTTGGCAACAGCTGTTCCATAAGCCTGCTGATAATCCATAGTAACCGAATACCTTTGATTGGCTACCAGATAAATTGATGAACTTGAATCTTCATAACGATTGTGATTGGTCCAATCATCAATTAATAACTGATGATTAACCCAAAGCCTGACTGCATCATCGCTGATCGTATAAAATGTATAATACCCGGTATTTTTGGGAATTACAAATCCGGTCCAACGAACACTGTAGGTATTCGGCTCGATACCGGCAATCGGCGAATTGGTATCCCACTCAAAGTCGACCACCGGATCAAGGCGACTGGCAACCGTTCCGGTGAAATTAAGTTCATTGAAATAAAGTCCGGCTAAGCCGCCATCCAAAACCGGTTCTTCTGCCCAATAACTAAAATTCGGGAATGAGAGTAAAAACCCCGAGTAATTTCGTTCTGATAATAGATCAATCACCTGAACTACGCTTTTTTTAGCCAATTCGCTGTATAATTGTTCTTTAGGCACTATTTGCTTGGGAGTCGAGGGGCTTGACCAGCTAAGCTTAACAACTGCCGGTCCGGTATTATCAAAATATTCGATCCGAATCGGATAACATTCTCCCGCCTTTAAGGCGATTGTTCCGGAGTTTTCAGTTGCCGGATGGCCGGTCCAATTATTGATCAACAGTTGTCCGTTAACCCATAACCGGATCCCTTCATCAGAGACTGTATAAAAAGTATAGGTTTCATCAAAACGCGCTTCAATAAACCCATCCCACCGCACACTAAAATAATCGGGACCGAGATCCGGGTGCGGTGAATTTAAACCCCAATCAAAGTTGATAACCGGATCAATCCTTCGAATGGCCTTACCCGTCAGGGTAGAATTATTGTAATAACTGGCGGTTAATCCATTACCACCTGCCGGTTCAATATCTGACCAGGTTGAATCACCACGCTCATTAACCCCATTTTTGACTAACTTGGTAATAATCCGGTAATTGTAGTTTCCTTCACTGATAATTCCACTATCTTTAATCCTTAATTGCTCATAGGGAATACTCCGTAATTGCTCCAAATGCTTTTCTAAAAGACGCGCCATATTCAATCGGTCATCGTTATCAGTTAACCAATTATAAGTCATCGGAATGGCAATCGCTAATGCCGATGCAACTAATACAAATAATATCAATGACAGAATCACTTCTAAGGTCGATGACCCTTTTTGGTTGGTCAACTCTGATTGACACTCCTTTAATCAAGACTAATTTTTCTAATTAATGGTTTAAAAATTTCACGATTCTATGAATGAAGACGCAAATAGTTGCGTCTTCATTAAAATCTTGATGCGTATTGTTTGATCTACTTCATGGTTCTTGTTTCACCATTAGCACTCTTTAAAGTTATCTTTCCGGTTTCTTCATCAATTTCATAAATGTAATCGCTTCCCCATGGATCAGATGGGATTTCATCTAACATTGGTTGATAATTGGTACCGGCAGAAGTAAGATCTTCTAATTTTGCCGGATAATGACCCTCTTTTGCTTTATAAACCTTAATTGCTGTTGATATCGTCCTTAAATCAGCTTCGACTCTGGCGTTTTTCGCATCATCTTCAGTACTTCCCAGATTAATTAATGCTACTCCGGCCAGAACTGCCAAGATAATAACAGCAAAGACCAATTCAATTAAAGTGAATCCCTTCTGATCTTTCAAAATCCGTTTTAAGAATTTAATCATTCCTTTAGCACCTCCTTTCTCTAAGCTTTATGGACCAAAAGTTATGACAATATCCTTTATAGGATCGGCATTATCATCATTTCCATCCTTACCGACACTCCATACCGTACAACTCTTACCTGAAGACCGTAACTGATAAGGCTGCTTCCCGGAGACCACATATTTATCATTCGGGAGTTCATCAAAATAAGCATTTAAATCCTCAAGCGTATTCGGAAACTGGCCTTTTTCCAAATAATAAGTCCGGGCCGCGGAACGGATCACTTTTAAATCAATTTGAACAATATCTTTGACGGTATCATCCTGTAATCCTGAAAAATTTAAAGTTATCGTTACAGCTAAGGTTGATAACAACAAAACTACAAAGATCAGCTCAATAAAAGTAAATCCTTTCGAATCCAAATACCAGTTTTTGAAGGCAAAAAATACTTTTATTGAAAATAAAACTGACCTGCTCATTGCTAAAACCTTCATTTCACATATTTATAGATATCATCCTTGGAGCCGCTTTCACCATAATCAACAACCCCATCCGGTCCACAACTTCCAATATAGACTTTGGGGATCCCATCAGCCGGATCCTCCCGAACCTCAATGGTATAACCGGTATTTTCATTACTGCTGAACGGATCAACAGGTAACTCGGGCAAATATTTGGGGACCAAATCAGTTGCAGGATTAAATGAGACCGGTATTCCCCTATTATCCTTAAGATATAGTCTGACAGCTGTTGAAAGTGTAATCAAATCCGCATTTACCACTTTAGTTTTTCCAAGCATCAAATAATGGTTGATTGATAATGCAGCAACAGACGTTAACAAACCGATGATCACTGTTGTAATTATTACTTCTAAAAGACTGATCCCATCTTCATTCATGCTCTACACTCCGTAATAAAACCGGTTAACGGTTCATCACCTGAAACATCTTGAATAGTGGCAAATAAAACGCTAAGAGGACGATGAAGACCGATCCCGCAGCGATTATTAATAAAACCGGCTCAATTACCGCAATAAATTTTTTAACTCCTTCTTCAACTTCAACCTCATAAAAGGCACTGGCCTCATTCATCATCCTAACTAACTCGCCGGATTCTTCACCGGTACTGATCAATGATACCAGCAAAGAAGGGAAGAATTTATTTTGTTTCAGATAGACGGTCATTCCAAAACCTTCCCTAACTGAAGCCATCAATTGATTAACATAATTTTGGACAATAGTATTATCCAATAACGTTTTCACAATTGCTAACGCTTTGAGTAACGGGACGCCGCTGTTTAGAAGCAACGCAGTATTATGGGTAAACTTTGCAAAGGTAATTTTTTGATAAAACTCGCCATAGAAAGGTATTTTTAAAACCAGGCTGTCTAACCAGCCTTTCAGTGGTTGACGCCGCTGGATCTGCAGTCCCACCGTTAAGATCAAAAGCAGAACAATCATGGCAAGTGGAACATACCAAAACTTGATCAGCAGATTGGATAACTTCATCATCACTTGAGTAATCAATGGTAATTCCACTTTATTTTTTCTATATATATCGGCAATTTTGGGAAATGCCTGAACCAGAATTATAGCAATTCCAATAATTGTTGTTGCAATTACAATCCCCGGATAGATTGAGGCAAATAATAATTTTTTCTTTAAATCCTGGTTCTGTTGCAGATGTGATGCTACTTTGCGATGCATCTCGGCCAGTAAGCCTCCGGCTTCGCCAAGTTCAATCATCCCAACATAAAACGGTGAAAAGATCCTGGGATAATCGGCTAAAGTCTCCGCATAAGTTTTACCTGATTTAATCCCTTCAACAATATTTTGAATTACCGGTTTTAATCTTGAAGATGCACGTTCTTCCAAATGCAACAATGAATTAACCAGTGAAACACCGGCACCTAACATCACTGCCATCTGTTTGGAGAACATGATCAACTCAATTTGTTTGATTGTTTGATTGACCGGACTTAATTGACTACTCCAAAACTCTTTCTGCGCTTTCGCTTCGGTAACCCACAACCCGCGTTCTTTCAAACCGTTCTTCAACAGCGCCAGATTATCAGCTTCGGCATAACCAACAACAAGCGTTCCCGCTTGATCCCGGGCTTTATATTTAAACTTTGGCATCCGTTTCACCCTTTACTGTGAAACTAAATTTATCTGAAAGCAGTCACTCTTAAAACTTCATCAATTGTGGTAACACCACGCCTGACCAACTCCAGACCGCTGGCATATAAAAAACGCATTCCATTATTGAGCGCTGCTTCCGTTAATTCTTGTTGACTGGCACGGATCGAGATCAATTCGCGTAATTGATCATTGATCTTCATAATCTCATAAATCCCCGTCCGCCCTTTAAACCCGGTGTTTTGGCAAAACTCACAACCATGTCCCCGATAATATTGAATATCCGTCGGCAGTTTGTTATTGATCAGAAACGCTTCACTCAAAATTTGAATCTCTTTACATTTGGGACAGATTTTCCGAACCAAACGTTGCGCAATCACACCAATCAGGGCCGAACCAATCAGATATGGTTCGATATTCATATTTAACAAACGATTGATAACCCCAATTGCATCATTGGTATGAATCGTACTTAAAACCAGGTGCCCTGTCAGCGACGCTTGGACGGTGATATGTGCTGTCTCTTCGTCACGGGTTTCACCAACCATGATGATGTCCGGATCCTGCCTTAAGAATGAACGTAATCCGTTAGCAAAAGTCAAGCCGACTTTGGGATTGACATTTACCTGGGTAACACCCGAGATGATATACTCGATCGGATCTTCCAAAGTCAATAAATTCTTATGAACTGTATTCAGCCGGTTGAGACAGGAGTATAAAGTTGTTGTCTTGCCACTGCCGGTCGGTCCTGAAACATAGATCAACCCATAGGGATTCTTTAAAATCTCATAGATTGCATTCAAATCTTCGTCCAACATTCCCAAATTTTCTAAATTGACGAATTGCTGCTGTTTGTATAACAACCGCAGCACGGCTTTCTCCCCGAAATTACTTGGAATTATTGATACCCGTAAATCAGCCTTTTTACCGTCAACCTCAATCGGCACCCGGCCATCCTGCGGAATCCGTTTTTCGGCAATATCCAAATTGGCCATCACCTTAATCCGGGAAATAATTGGAGAATGAAAGGTTAATGGAACATTACTCATTACTTCATATAACGAGCCATCGATCCGAAACCGGATCCGTAATTCGGTCTCGGTAGGCTCAATATGAATATCACTGGCCCGATCCCGAAACGCATTACTGAAAAGTTCATTGATAAATTTAACAACAGGAACATCTTCACTGATTAGGATCGTCTCATCCGCTTCCGGTTCATTCTCGGAATTGTTCTTCAGTAATTTGGCATTATCATCCAACCGTTTCTGTCCATAAAAACGATTGACAATAAATTGAATATCATCTTCAGTCGCAAAATAGATCTCCAACTCCCGTTTCGAAATCTGACGAATGACGTCCAATCCCTCAAGGTTAAGCGGGTCAGCGGCAGCTACTAATAACCGGTTCTCTTTAAAATCAAACGGAACCATTGCAAACCGTTCGGCAATCTTTCCCGGAATCGAGTTTGCAGCATCAGGATTAATCGCATAATTGGACAGATTGATATAAGGAAAACCGGTCTGTTCACTAAGCGCTTCTGAGATCTGGTGTTCAGTAAGTAAATTAAGCTCAACGACCAATTTACCCAACGGCATTTTGCGTTTTTGTTGAATTTCGAGTACCCTTTGGAGTTCGTCAACCGACAGTAAGCCGCTATCGACAAGGATTTCACCCAATCTGCGTTTCATAATTATTCATCCTCAAATTTATTAGTTAGTTTGTTGTAACTGTTTCCGTTGTAATATTAATTGAATTATTCCACCGTGGAGTGATCGTGATTATCAACTCCGTTTCCTCCTGCGTTTTTTGACTGTAACGGAATAAATTACCAAACAAAGGAAGTTCACCGACAACCGGAACCTTCATTAGATTCTTCCGGTCTTCCTGAGTGATTAAGCCTCCCAAAAAGATGGTCTCCCCAATTTTAGTCTGAATTTTGGAACGGAGTTCCCGCGCCCCAATTCTAAAATAATTGCCATTTTTTTCGCCGACTGAATTCACTTCGGTTTTCAAGTCAATACTGATTTCGTTGTCCTGCTGCATCCATGGAGTCAATACCAGCTTGACTCCGACATCAATATACTCAACCGTGATATTCCCGTCTTTATCACGATTTTCAACCGGAATCTTATCACCAATTAAAATCGAAGCTTCTTTTCCTTCAACCGTTGATACCGACGGAGCAGTGACCAAACGCGCCTCTCCGTTAGTGATCAATGATTTAAAGATCGCACTCCAGCTATGACCGCGGGAGATCATTTGTAAGATCAATTCGGCGCCCGAAGAGGTTAATCCCCAACTCATACTGTGGTTATCAATCTGCCACTCAATTCCTAACCGGCGCAAAGCAGAGACTGATACTTCAATCACTTTGACCTCAATGTTGAGTTGCTGCATCTTTCGGTCAAGGGTTTCAATCAAGGCCGCGGCTTGCTCCAGATCTTTTCGGGTGCTATAGATGATTACGGTACGGATTCGTTCATCAGCTAACACTTCGGCATCTTTAAACACGCGCCGCATCAATTCCACAACCTGTTTCGGATCAGCATAGTCTAATTTAAAATGTCCGGTAATCTTCTGATCATTCGGCAATTGACCGGGACACCCGATAAAGATGTTTCGCCCTTCCTGGTAGGAGACCAGCCCATGTGCCTTGATAATCGATTGTAACGCTTCTTCAAAGGTACAGTTTTGAAAACAGACGGTAATCTCACCACGGACTTCCGGTGTAATAATCACGTTATACCCCGATTCCAACGCTAACTGTTGTAACACTGCAACCAGATCCGCTTTATAAAAGTTGATCGAGATTAATCTGCTTCCATCAGCAGCTTGAATTACCGCGCGCTGATCATTTAACATTCCTGTATTTAGTAACATTAAGCCAAGTAGTATTACAATCCAAAGCTTCTTTTTCATAATTCTTCTCCCAGCTTAAGTTTTGTTATCCGTCCATCATCATCTCTGATTGATACTGATTCCAAGTCAATATTCACAATTGTCCCAACTGTTAAAACGTCACCAATCCTAAATTTACGATAAGCGCCATCTCTGGTCTCAATTAAAACCGCCGGCTGATCTCCATAGAATATACCCTTAATCACTCCAAACTGCTGTTGCTCATTTCTACCAAGCAACGGAACTGCAGGAATCTTGGGGAAAATTGGTTTTGATTCATTTTGGCTAGTTACTGATTGAAGCGTCAAACTTAATTCAACTGCTAATTTTTTAAAAGGATCAATCCGTCCGGAAGATCGTTTTGAAAGTTGTATTAAATCATCTGATTGACCGGCTTCACCAATCGTAGTTTGAATTTCGATCCGGTCAGTTTGGGGAGGTGGTAATGAGTAATCTATCTTTGTTTCGATCGTACTAGTGATTTGTCCGGGTTGATTCCGTTTGATAATTGACCAGGTTAACACAGATAAGGCAACCACTAAAACAATTATCAAAAAATAGATCTTTTTGAAATTCAAAGTCGATTGCCCCCCTTCATTACCGGTACATTCACTTTTAAATACACTTTCGTCGTATATTCCAAGTCATTTGACGCCTGAGCAAAGACAACTCTTTCAATTGCATAATCATAGTTTCCGGGATTTAGTACTTTGAAAAAACTTATAAAATCAGGATAATCCCCCAGTAATTCCATCTCTAACGGTAACCTTTTTTTTGAAGCGCTATCAGCCTGATTGACCAGTGCAAACTTCAGAATGTTAACCTGCGAACTGCGGGCACAATTAGCAAAATAATTATAGAGTTCGATTGAATTTTGAAAGGAGATGGCATTGTTTTTTTTGGTACCGGTATTCGCAATCTGATTGTTAATTAAAATAAGCTCTTTCTTTAATTTTTCATAATTTTGATAATATAGTTTGCGGTCCTGATTAAATTTCATGTTATAACGGACCGACAGAATAATAAGTCCGACCGCTAAAATTATTAACCCCCAGATAATTTTGGCAAAGGCCGCATTGTTACTTTTGCTATCAGGAATCATTGTGAACCTCCAGATCAATTTGAATTTTAAAAATATAAACGGTTATCCCGGAACGAATTGCCTGATTTGACTGGACCAACGTGATTGCTTTAATAAAACTGTTACGTGACAGCTGATAGACAAAGTGGTCCAGCGCCATCAACTCCAGGCAGAATCCGTCCAGTTCGATTTTTTTGGTTATCATATCCACGGTTAGAGTCTCTAACCTCATCGTTTCGGGAACAGCAGTGCGAACTGCCTCTAAAAGGTTCGGATAATCAAAATTATCCGGTGACGGTCTGTTACTTTTACTCAACAAAGAAGTCAGTTTTTCTTGGGAAAGTTGATACTCTTTTTCACTCTTTTGATACTGCTTCTTGATGCTTATAAGCTCATTCCAACCCAACCAGGTCTGTAATCCCAACCAAAGATTAACAATGATCAACATCACTAAGATAAACCAATGCAGCTTATTGAATAACATTGAAAAATTATTGTGCTCCTTGTTTTGTTCGAAATTAAGAAAATTCATCCCTGATTTGGATTGCGACCGTTCAGTTGAATTAACTCCGGCAAGATCTAACCGCGGTTCATCCTTTAAATATTTGAGCGTTAAATTATCAATAACTTCAAACGGAGGTTCTTCTCCAAAAAAACAGAGGCAGTCAATTTCGGGGGAATCAGAGTTTTTACGATTGAAATGCTCCAATGATGTTCGTATCTCTTGTTGCAGTCGCAACGGCTCGAGACTGCCGCTTTGAATCGTTCTCCAAAACTGTGGTTGATTATTTGACCAGATATATAACTCTGATTCGTTTTGGGACAACCTTATGATTATCACAGTCTTATCTCTGGTTGTGATTGTCTCCGGCACGATTTTAAACAAGCCTTCAATTACCGGTTCGATTGCCAACAATTTGAGCCGCGCACTTTTAAATAGCTGCCAATAGCTATCAATCACGTTCTGGGGTAAAGTCGCCGCCAAAACTTCGTTTTGCTCAACTCCGCTATCATTTTTGCTTTTACCAATTATCCGGTAGGCGAAAGCAATCTGCTCATAGGAGAAACTGAAGATACTCTCGCGAACCGCTTCATCTCTAACTATCTGCGACAATTCATTAATCGGCATCGTAGGAAAAACAAATCGTTTGAGATCCAGATAACGGAGGTTGATTCTGACAATTACTTTATTAGGAAGATTATATTTAGCAATAAGTTCATTCAACAACCGGACCATCAGTTCCTGATTGGCGATCGCTCCAATACTGTTAATAACTTCAAAATCAACATTAACCGAGTTGCGGGACAAAATAGTGCCTGCACTATTGATTAGATAATAATCAATCTTTCGTTCGTTAAAGCCAAAACAAACTGTGGCCGTAGCTTTCGACTTCATCTATTGCTCCTACTCACCTGTATTCTTCCCACAAAGAGATCTCAAATTGGTCATTGGAATTGGTTCTGGTTACATGTAACCGTACTGCGCTGTGCTGATTTTCGACAAAACCTTCACCAATGATTTGCAGTTCAAGATCATCGCTGGTTTCAGCAGTTGGATCAATAATCGAAAAGCGATACCAACAATCATCCCAATGACGCTCACCGCCGGAACGAAACTCCGGTTGCTGGTTGAGCCGCCATAATCCTTCCAAGGCAGCGCTCTCAGCTAATGGTAAAGCCTGAATGGTTTCTATTTTTCGCATTGTCAAAGAAGCTCCAAACAATACCCGATGGCTCATAATGGCGATCGACATTGTAATTACGGCAATTATTACAACTGTTAGAACTAAGACATAACCTGCTTCTTCCTGCATTGCCAACACTCGCTTTATTAACGGTCTTAATCAGATTCATCATAGTTACGCAAGTATACTGAACCTGTAATCTGCAAGTGACTCGAATCACCACTCCACTGTGGCGGAGGTTCTATCCCCAATTCAATCAGAAGTATCTGCTCATCTTTTGTAAATCTGGCCAAAGAACACTGATTGAGAATTACATTTTCAACTTTGCCATTACGGATTAACCGATAAGAACCATTAGCCGTCCTGTTAAAAACCCAGTTAGCACCATTATGGTCAGTAAAGCGGATCTCATTGGTTAAAATAATCAAATTACGATGTGCCGCTTCACGGAGATATTGCTGGGTGATCTCCATCGCCAGCTCCAACTCCTGTTTGGCACTCCAATAAGCTTCAACACTGCGCTGGCGTGAATCGATGAAATACCAACTTAACAACAGACCATTTACAAAAAAGCTGACCAGGATAACAGCGACAATAGTCTCCACCAAAGAGAAGCCTTCATTTCGATTAAATATTCTAAACTGTAACAACAAATTGTTATTATACATAATAGTAATTTCGGCAGTTTGCAACAAAAAGTTTAATTGAGCGAAGCTCTTTGCCCGTGATATAATTCTAAATAGTGCTTTTAAAATAGTCATGTATGGTATTGAATGGAATTCAGAAGTCAGTTTAGGAGTGATTACTGGTGAAATATTTAGTACTGTTAGCAGACGGAGTGGCTGATTATCCGGTTCCTGAATTAAATGGGAAAACCCCATTACAGGTTGCTGTTAAATCAAATATTGACAAACTAGCCGCATTAAGTGAGGTTGGCTTGGTCCGGACTGTACCTGCCGGTTTACCGCCGGGGAGTGATGTTGCTAATTTAGCAGTGATGGGATATGATCCGGAGAAATACTATACCGGCCGTTCGCCCTTAGAAGCGGTCAGTATCGGAGTTGAATTGGGACCAAATGATGTTGCCTTCCGTTGCAATCTGGTAACTTTAGGCAATGACGAAACTTACGAGAAACAAATGATGATTGACTATAGCTCCGATGAGATCACTACCGAAGAAGCAGCGGCCATCATCGCTACCGTTGCCGAGCATTTTAACACCGAAACGATCAAGTTTTATGCCGGTACCAGTTATCGGCACCTGATGGTTTGGAAGAATGGTTTCTTAGACCTCAAGTTAACCCCTCCCCATGATATCTCCGATCGTCCGATCACCGACTTTTTGCCACAAGGTCCGGGGGCTGAAACTTTAATAAAGATGATGAAAGAAAGTCAACAGCTCCTTAAGGACCATCCGGTAAACCAAAAACGAATCTCCAGAGGATTAAGGCCGGCTACCTCCGTTTGGTTCTGGGGCCAAGGTAAAAAACCACAGATCGATAGTTTTCAACAGAAATACCGGATCAATGGGGCAGTGATTTCAGCAGTCGACTTACTGAAAGGACTGGGGATCTGTTCGGGGTTAAGAGTGATCAATGTTCCCGGTGCTACCGGCAATATCCACACTAATTTTAAGGGAAAAGCAGAGGCAACAATTGAGGCTTTTAAATCAGGAGCTGATTTTGTTTACCTTCATTTTGAAGCGCCTGATGAAGCCGGGCACCGTGGCGAGATTGATACCAAAATCAAAGCGATCGAGATAATCGATCGGGATGTTGTTGCTTATCTATTAAGCGAGTTACCAAAGATTGATCCCGAATTTAAGATTATGTTACTGCCGGATCATCCAACTCCGTTAGTTTTAAAGACCCACGTCTCCGATCCGGTACCTTTTTTGATCTATGATTCGACCAATCTGCAGCCAAACAAGCTCAATGGTTTCGATGAGAGTTCCGCTTCCAGCACCGGACTGGTAATCGAGCAAGGATACCGGCTGATGGACCGGTTTATTGGCGGCGTTTAAACCGGCAGATAAAAAAGCCATCGCCACCAGTCAAAGAAGGAATAACTTTAACCCAGGGAAGATTTGGATCCAGCAAGGAAGAGCTTATTTTAGGAGTCAAAAATTGTTGGTAAGCTTCAATTTCGAATTGCGGATGCTGCTCGATAAACCACTTTACCTGTTCTTCATCTTCTTCCGGTTCAATCGAACAAGTACTGTAAACCAACCTGCCGCCTGGTTTAACTAAACCGGCGGCATTTTTTAAGATACTCTGTTGCAGTTCAACCAGTTCTTGAAGATCTTCCAGCTTCTTACGATAACGGGCATCTACTCGCCGCCTCAGAACTCCGGTACCCGAGCACGGAGCATCAACCAAGACAGCATCTGCTAACTGGGCGTCAGGCAGAGTGAAATTTCTGGCATCACCCAATGTTGGTTTAATACTGTTTAGAGCTAACCGTTTGGCATTAGCAGTGATCAAATCAATCTTATGCGGGTGATCATCAATGCTAAAAATTACGCCCTGATCACGCATCAATTCTGCCAAATGAGTGCTCTTCCCTCCAGGAGCGGCGCAGAGATCGACAATCAGCTCCCCTGGAGTCGGATTCAATAATCTTGAGACCAACATCGAACTCTCATCCTGGACAAAGATTTTACCACCTTGAAATGCCTGCAAGTCTTCAAGCGCCCCCGGTAACTTGGTCAGATTAATCGCTTCATCTAACCAAAGCCCCGGCTCCCACTCTACTCCTTCCTCTGTTAACAGATCGGTCACCGCTTTTTGCTCCAAAGCAGTAATTCGAACCGTCAAGGGTGGCTTTTGATTGTCCACTTCTAAGATCTTTACGGTGAGTTGATCTCCAAAAACAGTTAGCCATTTTTCAACTAACCATTGGGGATGCGAATACTCAATTGCTAAATATTCAACCCACTCCCGTTCCGGGTCGGGTAATTGCGGTTGAGCCCTTAAAAAAGAACGTAAGACACCATTGACCAACGGCGCCAATCCTTGATACTTACTACCTTTAATCATTGCAACCGCACTATGGCAGACTGCCCGTGCCGGAATCTCCGGAAGGTATAACAGTTGATACAATGAAATCCGAAGGGTATTTTTTACTGTCACTTTCAACGACTTTAAAGGACGGCTGAGCAGCCGTCCTAAGAAATAGTCAATCTTCAGCAAGTGACGCATTGTCCCATAGACCAACTCGGTACAGAATGCTTTTTCACGTTGGTCGATCTTATTATTCCTACTAAGCGTCTCCTGTAATGCCAAGTTTACATAGGCATCTTCGGTTTCAACTCGGTCTAAAACGATACAAGCCAAGTGTCGTCCTGATAAATCAATCATTTCTACGTCCTCGAATCAAAAGCATTCTTAATAACTGGAAGATCGCCATTGCCGCTGCGGCAACATAAGTCAAGGCTGCCGCGTTAAGCACTTTTTTGGTACCCGATTCTTCCTGCCCCTGCACGACATATCCGGAGGCAACCAGCATATCCATTGCCCTGCTGCTGGCATTAAACTCAACCGGCAGGGTCACTAAGGTAAATAAAACCGAGAAACTAAATAACAGAATTCCCAAGTCAATCATTAGCATATTCGAATTGAAAATTAATCCAAATAAAAAGAGATACCAGCCAAGATTAGTACCAATATTGGCAATAGGAACAATCGTATTGCGCAATACTAATGGAAAGTAAGCCTGTGAATGTTGCACCGCATGCCCGGTTTCATGGGCAGCTACCCCTAAAGATGCCAGTGACCGTCCGTGATAGACTTCCGGTGACAGCCTTAATACCCGCCTGCGCGGATCATAATGATCCGATAATGTTCCTGGAGTTAATTCGACTGGCACATCATACAAATGGTTTTGATCGAGCAAATCCCGGGCAACCTGCGCTCCGGTTTTTCTACTGGATGCTTCTACTCCGAGATACTTATTGAAAGTAGAGTCCACTTTAAATTTAGCATAAAAAGTAAATAAAATTGCCGGTATCAAAACGATAAAAGTGGGATCAAACCCATAAAATAAAGGGAACATAAGTATCTCCTCCTTTAAGTTTTACAAAGCTTCACCGAAGATCATCCCCGGTTGCAAGCGCCGGCCATTGGCATAGTCATTGGCAGTCATTACTTTCTTCCCGGCCGGTTGGAGTTTAGTGATTAACAGCGGGTAATCAGCAGTCCCAACCAGGATCCCCTCATTTTTAATAATCTTAATGATCATTCCCGGAGAAGCATTTTCTATACCCTCTGATTCCCTAATTTGGGTCGTTATAATCTTTAAACGTTCATTTTGAAAATTAGTTTCCCCACCGGGAGTTGGTGCTAAAACTCTAATTAGATTATGAATCTTTGTGGCAGAATTATTCCAATCGATTTTTTGGATCCCATCAGGCAGCTTTGGGGCAAAGGTTGCTTTACTGTCATCCTGTGGAATCCGTGGAGCAATTCCCGCTTCAATGTCTTTAATCGTTTTTACCAGTAAATCGGCGCCCAGATGGGCCAAACGCAGATACAGACAGGCAAAGTTCTCATCCGGATCAATTGGGGTTGTCTCCTGATAGATCAGATCACCGGTATCCCAACCTTCATCCATATACATTGTTGTTACCCCGGTAACAGCATCCCCATTTAAAATACTCCATTGAATCGGCGCTGCGCCACGATACTCCGGCAATAATGAACCATGAACATTAATACAACCATATTTGGGATTATATAAGATTTCATTGGGAATCTTCTGCCCAAAAGCTACCACTACAACCAGATCTGGTTGCAACTGCGTAAACAGCTCTAAAAATTCAGGAGTAGCAACCCTTTCAGGTTGCCAAACTGGCAAATGATTTTGCAACGCCAGGCATTTCACCTCACAAGGTTGTACCGTCATCCCCCGTCCTTTGGGCCGGTCTGGTTGGGTGACAACTCCAAGCAGCTCAAAACGCTCCGTAATTAATCTTTCCAAGCATACTGCCGCAAACTGCGGCGTACCCATAAATAAAATCCGCACTGTGATTCTCCTTTACACTATATAGGCTGGATCTATTTCTTTACATAATCAATAAATAAGATTCCATTTAAATGGTCAATTTCGTGTTGTAAGGCCCTGGCCAGAAGTCCGCTGCCCTCAACTTTAATCGTGTCACCATCCAAATTAAGCGCTGATACCTCAACATGCGCGGCGCGGGTAACATACTCACTTCTGCCCGGGATTGACAGACAACCTTCAGTATCTTTCTCCTTACCCTCTGCTGCAATGATTTCGGGATTGACTAAAACGATCGGCCCTTTGCCAACATCAATCACAATAATCCGTTCCGAGATCCCCACCTGTGGGGCAGCGAGTCCGACCCCATTAGCATTATACATTGTATCCAACATATCTTTTGCTAATTTTTTGATCCGTTTGGTAATCTTCGGAATCGCTTTAGCTTGCTCCCTTAAAACCGGATCACCCTCTTTGACAATCTTTAAAATCATCTATTGCCACCTCATTTTTCAAATAATTCAGAAACCAAAACCATTTTCATACTCTTCATCCGTTTACAATAATTATTAGCATATTATAAACATAATACCAAATCTCTGCTTTATTTTTAAAGTAATTAATTTTAAACTTTCAATTAAATTATAATATTGAATAGGGATTACGATCCCTAATTATTCTAATATTAGGATATTTCCGAAACGGAAATTCTCTCCACGACTGATTGATCACCTGCTCCAACAATTTGGGTTCATCACTCTTGACCAAAATCTGCCACCGATAACGGTTTTGCAATTTCTCAATCAACGCCGGAGCTGGTCCCATAATCTCGAAAGCGTATAAATCTTTAATTTTTTGAAGGATTCGTTGATACTCTTCTGTTGCTTTAATTACTTGCTCCAATTTGAGGCCGGAAAACCCCAGTTTTACCATCTCCGCAAACGGTGGAAACTGCAACTTTTGACGATTGGCAATCTCTTCACGATAAAAACCAAGGTAATCATGGTTTTTCGCAAAATTTAACGAATAATGTTCCGGATTATATGTTTGGAAGATCACCCGACCGGTCTTGTCACCGCGACCGGCACGGCCGGCAACCTGCGTCAACAGCTGAAAACAGCGTTCTGCAGAACGGAAATCAGGTGTATTTAAGGAAGAATCAGCGGAGATAACACCAACCAAAGTCACCCGCGGCAAATCCAATCCTTTGGCGATCATTTGCGTACCAAGCAAAATATCAACATTACCCTGGACTAAATCTTGATAAATTTGATAATGCGCTCCCTTCCTTGATGTTGTATCAAGGTCCATCCTGATTATGCGCGCATCCTTATAAAATTCAATTAGTTCCGCTTCTAATTTTTGAGTACCGTTTCCAAAATAACGGATCCGACTGCTTTTACAATCGGGACATACATCCGGAATTTTTTGGCGGTAATCACAGTAATGACAACGTAAGACCGTCTCATTCGAATGATAAGTCAACGAAACTTCACAGGCGGGACAACGTAATGATTGACCACAGTCGCGGCACAAAACAAAGGTAGAATGTCCCCGCCGGTTTAAAAGCAGGATCACTTGCTCCTGGTTATTCAAGGTCTCAGTGATTGCTTGCTGTAACTGATTACTAAGAATATTCCGGTTACCATTCTTGAGCTCCTCACGCATATCAACGATTGTGACTTCCGGTAACGGTTTGGCGTTATATCTTTCAGTCAACTGATAGTACTGATACTTTCCTGTTTGGGCTTCATAAAACGATTCAATTGACGGAGTTGCTGAACCTAAAACGACTTTTGCCTTGGTCAGTTCCGCCAGTTTCTCAACTACCCGGCGACTATGATAGCGCGGATTTTCCTCTTGCTTATAAGTGCTTTCGTGCTCTTCGTCAACGATAATCAATCCTAACGAATCAAACGGGGCAAAGATTGCCGACCTTGCTCCCAAGATAAAACGGGCTTCGCCCCGCTTAATACGGAACCATTGGTCAAAACGTTCTCCATCAGACATATTACTGTGGAGTAACGCAATACAATCACCAAAGCGACTGCGGGCCCGTTGCAGGGTCTGCGGTGTGAGTGAAATCTCCGGGACCAGATATAAAACCTGTTTTCCTGCTTTAATAACATCTGCAGCCAGCTCAAAATAGACCTCGGTCTTGCCGCTCCCGGTAATTCCATGCAATAAAAACAATTGATTGGCCGGATCGTTTTTGATGCTATTGTAGACCTTTAACTGTTCGTTATTGAATTTGATCTCTTTTTTAGCCGAAGCCGCTTTTAACTCATCCGGAATCCGTTCACAATCCTGTTCAAACTCGACAATAAAGCCTTGCTTCGCTAAACGTTTGACTACCGAGGCGCTTACTTTGGCTGTAGCACAGATTTCAGCACGTGTTAATCCATTGGTAGCATTCAATAATGCTTCCCGGACTCTCAAGCCTGCTGCGGTCTCTTGAAGGTCGGCAGCAGCCACCCACTTGTATAAATTAATCTTCTTGGTGGTGACTTTCGGTTTACTGATGAGATAAGTTTTTTTAAGTAGACCTTGATTAACAAGCCACTCAAAGATATTGGGGGCAAACTTAAATTTCTTGCGCCAATCTTTCTGTGACCAGTTAAGATTGCCCGGATTTAATAACAATTCCATTGTTTCAGCTATTTGCTCGCCGGGAAATTGGAGTTCCAGTAATTGATTGATCCGGGCAGGCTTTTCGGTTAACGCAAATCCTTCCACTCGTAAAGATTTTGCACCAGGAGGCAAAGCTAATTTAGCAACATCAGCCCGGTTACAAAAATAGTTTCGGGCAATCCAATTAATCAGTTCAAATTGAACCCGGTTAATCAAGGGCGGTATATCAATCACTTTAATGATCGCTTTTAACTCACTATAGATTGAATCTTCGGCAATCTCCCATATAAAACCGATATTTTGGCGGTTATTAAACGGCACAATTACCCGCGCCCCAATAACAGCATCCTCCATTAAAGCTTCGGGAATCAGATAATCAAATAAGCGATCCAAATGTTGCACCTGGGAAGTCAACAATACCTTGGCAATCTTCATTGAAACTCACTTTTCAATCAAAATTATTTTATTAATTATAAAACAAAAACCCCAGAGTAACAAGGCTCTGAGATTTAATTACTGACTATCGATAATAACTAAATTTTTTATTTGATTCCGGTTTTTGTCCTCTCGATCTTAATCTTACCGCTGTTAATCTCTTCTAAAGCAGTCGAGACAGCTTTTACCGTCTTTTCTTCATCAGCTTTGGATTCTTCCAAAATCTTTCTGGCCCGTTTGGCTGCGGTTGTTACTAAAGTATAACGACTATCAACATGTTTAAGCAATTCGTCTAATGACGGATAAATCAAATATTAAACCCCCTCTTTTGGTTAAGAATCATCAAAACCCTGATTAACTATTGTTATCATTTCCAAAAATTTTATTCAAAAAATTAGCTTCCTGACGAGAAACCCGACATTTCTCAGCAAGTATAATACCTTCAATTTTACTACATGTCAAGTTTATTTCTTGATTAATCACAAAATAATCATAACTTGGTACATTTTGAAACTCCGTTTCAATATAACGAAGGCGGGTTTCAATTTGCGAACTGTCCTCGGTATGTCTGTTAATCAAACGGTTTTTGAGTTCGGCAATTGAAGGCGGTGCCAGAAAAATCAAAAGGGCTTCCGGGTAAGCTTTTTTTATCTGTAAAGCCCCTTGGACATCAACATCAAGAATAACATCAATGCCCTGTTCCAGCAATTTTAATATTTGATCTTTAGGAGTACCATAATAATCTTTATATACTTTAGCCCATTCCAGGAACTCCATCGCTTCAATCTTTTTCAGAAACAACTCTTCAGAGATGAAATAATAATGTTGACCATCGACCTCATGCGGTCGTGGATTACGAGTAGTTGCCGAAATTGAATATCTCAAATTCGGCAACTTATCAAGCAAATTGGAAATTATAGTATTCTTTCCGACTCCTGACGGACCGGAAATCACAATCAATAAACCTTGTTGCATAATCTTGACCTCTATTCCTCTGTTTCAACCGGTATATCTTTAGATATCAAACGGTGTGCTACTGTTTCAGGTTGAACCGCGGAAAGAATTACATGATCACTATCGGTAATGATAACAGCTCTGGTTCGTCTTCCGTATGTAGCATCAATCAGCATTCCCCGGTCCCGACTTTCTTGAATAATTCGTTTAATCGGTGATGATTCGGGACTGACGATCGCAATTATTCGGTTGGCTGAGACAATGTTACCAAACCCTATATTTATCAATTTAATATCCATGTAGTTGAGTTAGGGCCTCCCTTCTAATTGCTGCCGAAGCGTTCTATTAGAGCTTGCTTTTGACGGTTTCCCAGACCCTGAATGCGTCGGGTTTCATCAATACCGATATCAGACATTATTTTTCTGGTTTTAACTTTTCCGATACGTGGTAATGACTCCAGCAAATAAACAACTCTCATCTTCGCAACAACTTCATCGTCAATTTTTGATAATAATTCCCGTATGTTAGTTTTACCCGTTTTTAAATCTTGACGAATTTGCGCCCGTTTACTCCTGACTTCTTGCGCTTTTTTCAAAGCCCGTTTCTTTTCCTCCAGAGAGAGTTTTGGTAATGCCATTCCTCATTCACCTCCTATTCGATATTTTGCACCTGTTCGCGTAATTTTTCAAGCTCAGATTTAAAATCAATCACAATTTGTCCAATCTGTAAGTCATTGGCTTTCGAACCAACCGTATTGATCTCCCGATTCAGTTCCTGAATCAAAAAATCAAGTCTTCGGCCAATTGGTTCAGATAGCTCTAAAATTTTAGTGAACTGTTCCAAATGACTCTCAATCCGGACAAGCTCTTCGCTAATATCGGAACGTTCGGCAAAGATCGCCACTTCGGTTGCGATCCGCGCAGGATCGATCTCAATATTTTCTGTTAACTCCTGTATTTTTTTCGTCAATTTATCACGATAACTTAATACCACTTCCGGAGAAAGTTCTGCAATTTTTTGCTGAAACTGTTTCAGAAGCAAAATCCGTGAATTGAAATCCTGCAGCAAAGTTTGTCCTTCCACCTGACGCATTCTAATCAGATTATTTAAAGCTTCAACTAACGCCTCGGTTACAACTGCCAAAACTTCCTCTTGATCCTCTTCAATTTGAGAAACAACAAAAACATCAGGCAGATTGATAATCGACTGAATGTCAATCTCACCGCCTAACGAATAGTTAGACTGCATTTCTCTAATCGCATTTAAATACGCTGTCACTAACGGGTTATTAAGTTGCACCTGGACATCAGATGATAAATGACGCTCAATGTTTACAACAACATCAATCTTGCCCCGGGAGAGTTTACTGCTAACTTCCCGCCGTATTTTCTCCTCTAAAAATGAATAACTCTTCGGAATTTTAATATTAAGATCCAAATAACGATGATTGACCGATTTTAAATCAATCGTCACTGTATAATTGGGACTGGAAGTCAGCCCCCGTCCGTATCCGGTCATACTAAGTATCAATGTATTGTCGCTCCATCTCTTCAGAATAATAATGAATGTAGTATTTTTTGGAAATCACTTTGATTAATATTCAACTTAGCAAAACAAACTCCTCCTTTTTCCTAATAAAATTAGTTATTTAAGGGAACTTTTTTTAAATTGAGAACGTTTTATAAGTCAAATCAAGCTTACATACTTTTGAAATCTTGTTTCATAGCTTAACTTGGATCCATTCAAAATCCGGGTTAAATATTATAATGCCGAGAAAAAATTCACCAGGTAACAGGAGGCTTTGTAATGAGTGAGATTTTTAAAAAATTTTTTCCCTTTCTAATTATTGCACTGTTCTCTTCTCTGATCACAACCGGACTCTTAATCGGATTTGTCCCTGACGCTTTTAATAAAACATCAGAGAATGGCAAAAGCAGCGGACTGAATCAGTTGCAAAAGACGAATTACATCCAGGAGATTGTCGGACCGGATTCGATCATTAAAGCTCGTAATAAAGTTGCCCCTTCAGTTGTTTATATCGATACTGTTTCAGTAGTATCCTACCGGCCCAGCATTCCATTTGGATTCCGGGACTTTTTACCACCGGGATTTTTTGAAGAACAACAACAAGAACGCCGCGGCCAAGGATCCGGATTCATCATCCGTCCTGACGGCTATATCCTCACCAACGAACATGTCGTACGCGGTGCTCAAAAATTAGAAGTAACCCTCTTTAACAGTAAAAAATTCACGGGGAAAATCGTCGGTACTGATTCATATACTGATTTGGCAGTAATCAAGATTGAAGCCAATAACTTACCGGCAGTAGAATTTGGTGACTCCGATAATCTGACTCCCGGTCAATGGGTTGTGGCCATCGGTAATCCATTTGGCCTCCACGATACCGTAACTGCCGGAATCATCAGTGCTCTCGGCCGTTCACTTGAAGATCCGAATCAACAGGGAAACTTAATTCAGACTGATGCAGCGATCAATCCGGGTAACAGTGGCGGGCCGCTGGTTGATCTCTCCGGAAACGTAATCGGTATCAATGAGGCTATCTTAAAAAATGCGCAGGGACTGGGATTTGCAATTCCAAGTAATCTTGCGAAAAAAGTTGCCGATGAGCTGATTAAGAAAGGAAAGATTGAGCGTCCGGCTACACCGTGGTTAGGAGTTGCATTATCCGATATCAGCCCCCAGATCGCCAATTATTATGGTTTGAGCAATACCGAAGGCGCGATCGTCCAGGTCTTTAAGGGTAGTCCGGCAGCTAAAGCAGGACTCCGTGATGGCGATATTATTAAAGAAATCAACAAAAAGAAGATTACCAAATCAAGTGATGTGGTCAATCTGGTCAAAGAAGCCAAAGTTGGTCAAAGACTAAACATCTTAGTCTATCGCGATGGCAAGATGGAAGTATTCGACATTAAACTGGAAGCACGTCCACAGGAGCTTGAAGAAACCCAACAACGGCGCCGATCAATATTACCTTTTGAAGACTAACCTGATTATTATTACTAAATATTAACTGATTACAAGCTGTCATAAATTTGTTACAATTATTGTAAGTAATCTTCCACCTGTCAAAATATAATCTTACTCAATATATAGAAGAAGGTGATTTAGTGGCTGTACTGCAATCAGTAGCTCAAACAACTTTAGCCTCGGAACAGAATCTGTTATTTGAATCAATGGTAAAATCGTACGAAAAACCATTATTTCAATTTGCTTATCGTCTGTGCGGCAATCACCACGAAGCTCAGGATTTACTTCAGGAAGCGTTATACCGGGCTTATAAATCATTTTCCCGTTTTGAAGCCGGTACGGCATTTGATCGTTGGCTTTATCAGATCATTCATAATCTGTATATCGATCATTACCGTAAACAAAAACGCCGTGCCATCACAACATCGATTGATGAGCCTGTCCCCCATCTGGAAACTGAAAAAACGATGGAGATTCCGGATTGGAACCAAAATCCTGAAAAGGAAGCAATGCGAAGTGAATTAGGAAGACAAATTCAGCTTGGTCTTAAAGATCTCTCTCCTGAATACCGTACTGCGGTTATTCTCTGTGATATTCAAGGATTATCATACGAGGAGATTGCTCAAGTATTAAATTGTTCAATCGGAACAGTCCGTTCCCGGATTCACCGTGGCCGGAAGATCTTGCGTCGCTTGTTATCACCTTATTTGCAGGAGATGGAGGTTGATAAAGCATGAATTGTAATGCTGTCCAAAATTTACTCTCTGCTTATATCGATTGTGAGCTTGATTGTGACCAAAAACGTGAAGTCCGGAAACATTTATTTAACTGTGCCGAATGCAGTTTTGAGTATGAACAGATGTTACTGTTAAAAGAATGTATGTTTAATATCCAGCAAGAGGAGTTATCTTTCGATCCGCTGGCAGCACTCAACCAACGCTTACAGGAAGAGAAACGTTCTCTGATACCCCAAAACAACAATCTTTTATGGAGTTTCCGTACGCTCTTGGCTGCCGCTTGCTTAATCCTGTTTTTCTTATCAACCTTAATGATGTTTCCGGTTAATCATGACTCCTCGACTGTCGCCCATGATAATAACAGTAATCAGTATGACACTTACGACCAAAATCTCTCCCTCGACCAAGGGTTTAATGTCTATCAAGCATCATTGATTCTTCCATAAATTCAGCTGCTAATTATTAAAACCTAACTTGCCAAACTTGGTGAGTTAGGTTTTTTGATAGCAGCGGTTAAATATTGCTGTCAGAAGCTCAATAAATTAAGCGCTGAATGATAAATCATACCAATCATCAACATCCGATAATAGTAAAATTGGGGACGGTTCTTTTTTTACTTTTTATGATAATAAAATTTCAGACTCAAAACGATCAATTTCAGTAAGCCGAATTCTATTGAGGACAATTGAACCTTGTAACTCAATAAATTCAAGAGTGGCAGAACCTTCGGTTATAATCTCAACTTGTTTTTTATAACAGTGTTCTGTATGGAACTTCCATTCAATCGCTGCAGTGTAGAATATCTTGATTATCTTTTCTAAAGTACTACGATAATTGATTTTCCGATTTGGGTCACCAATGAAAAATCTTTGATTACTGCGAGACTTTTTAATTTTTATAATGATACTTAGTATTGCGCCATCAAATAGATGAAACTCAATATTCTCCCATATAATTATTTTTAAACCATCAGATTCACTAACCGTAAAAATTTCTATAGCTTCGTTAGTTAATAAATCCAATAAATCTGACTCCGGACTGCCAATCTTCAAGTTAAATAACTCGCCATATTTAACAACACTATATATATCGATTGGGTTAATCATTATAAGTTCCTAATTACATAAATTTGTTTCTTTAATTACTTTAGTTCCATGATATACTTTTTTTGGATAATGGACAAGTTTTTTATTATAAGCTGTTCGTTTGAACAACTCCAGTCACACACACATGGCCTGTAATTGTCTAAATATATATATTACATCTGCCGAAATTGAGGCCGGATGTAGAGTATAAGAACAGCCCCCCGAGCGGTGGGATTCCAAAGAGTTTCGGAACACCCTTTGGCCTAAGGGGTGCGGGGAAGTGGGCGACGTTCCCCTTCGGCTTTCAGAAAGTTCGTCCCTTTCATACAACCAATGAGTCAAAATAGATTGATATTATATCAATATTTTGATAAAATATGTGTATAACAGCCTGGAGGTGCTAAAATGCCATTAATTCGGCCAAGTTCGGATCTGAGAAATAAATATAATGAAGTTTCGGAGTTATGCCACAAATACGCTGAACCTATTTTTATTACCAAAAACGGTCAAGGCGATTTAGCGGTCATGAGCATTGAAACCTATGAAAGATTAGTGGGTAAACTTGAGCTTTCCAAATTACTGAATGAAGGCTTAACTGATGTGAATGAAGGCCGAGTAATCCCGGCGGAAGAGACATTTAAGCAAATCGAGGATAATTTTAAATAATGGATCATTATCAAGTTTTTATGACCAAGAGCGCTAATGATGATTTAAAGGCGATATTATCATACATTCATTATGAACTTAAAGAACCGGCCATTGCCATTAAGCTGGTGGAAAAGATTAAAAATTCGGTAATGAGTCTGGCGAAATTTCCTTATCGTTATAATCTAGTTGCGAATGAACAGCTTGCCACTCAAGGATTTAGAAAAATCATCATTGACAGCTATATTGTCTTCTATATCGTTTCGGAAACAAAACAAACCGTCACTGTAGTTAGAATTTTATACAGTAAGCGAGACTGGTTACACTTGCTTTAATCTATAAAAGTTCTATTTGAAAAATACTTCTTGACTAAAATTTAGCCACAACGAATACATGAAACAGAAGAAAATCCCAATAATGTTCCACACTAACCGTTCCTGTATTTACATTCCGGGAATTTTAAAGGGCAAATCGAGTTTCTGATATCCACTCGGAATCTCAAATAATGAATCCGGTTGTTTGCCTTCTTTAATATTCTTATATTCAATAATACTAATTGTCTTCCCTTTGGCATCTTTTGATTCAACTTTAACCGAATAGCCTAATTTATCGGAGACCCATTGCTTTAAAACTCCGTACTTCTTATTTTTATAAGTATACTGTACTATTTTGCACGGGTATCCGTTGATCGTTTCCTGCCCCAGTTCTGCCGTTTCATATTCAAACTCCGGGTTAGGTTGGTTAGGGTCAAAAGGCATTTTGATCTCCATATACTGTTTATCCGGAAGCAGAGTCCAGCCGACTTTCTTGTCAAGCCGCAGGATGGTTATATTGGTTTCACCGTTAACAGTTAATTCCTGGCGGATTTTTTCAGTGCCTTTGACATAAACTTTGCCCTGGCTCGTTTTACCTTTAGCGTCAGTTATGACAACATCCGCTGAAAACTCCGGAGCCTTTGCCAAGACAATGCTGAAACAGCTAACTGCCAATACTAAAATTAAACCGATTAAAATAATACGTTTACTCATCAAAGAGCCTCCTTGCTTGTCATTTAATTTCAAATAAACGGTCCATTTTTTCCTGCTATTATTTATCGACTTTAAGCTGAGAAATCATTACATAATTTTTTTACTTTTATCAGGCAAATCAAGCCTCATTGGTGCAAGTGATGGACTCGGGTTTATTTTTATCAATCCATCGGCAATTCGGACCGGATTCAGTTATACTTCCACCATCAGGTCCTTCAACAACCTCCCAAGTAACCCTGTTATCGGAAGTACTCTGTATCGATGCTGTAAATTGCTGCGTGTCATTAGGATAAACATAAGCAACAAAAGGACTAATAGTAACACTTATCAGTCCGGGATTATCCCCGCCACTATCTCCACTACTAGGTTTACTACTGCCGCCGTTTATTTCTTCAATTTATTCTTGCGTTTTTCCAACTCATCCAACATTGCCGGTCGTCGGGGATACATCTTTATCAAAGAATCAATCAACTCCAAAGCCCGATCTTTTCCGACCGATTGAGCCTGCAGATTCAATAATTGACTGACTTGTCTGTATTCCCTGCGATTGTTGGCCGCTTTAGCTTCAATCAAAATGTAAGTCTCAAACAATTGACTAACTTCATCTGGATAGATGCCTCCTAATTTTGTTCCGTAATATTGAATAAGAGAAGGATGTTGTTTGACAACTTCCAGCAGACGTTCTAACTCATTTTCCCGGGACAACAATCCGGCATAGTTACTGACACCAATTTTAACCGCCAACTCCTGCCACAGATTATCCCGTTCCTGCTCCCAACGGCCTTGTTGTATCAATAATTCTTTCAATTTATAAAAATATTCCGGTCTGCCTAAAAATAATATTTTCTTGATTATATCATATAGGCTTGTCTCATTATCCGTTTTGGAATAAATTTGCTCCAAAAAGTAATCCCAATTTGACGGCCGATGGTAATATACCTCGATTTTTTTCTCTAAAGCTTCCTTACAGAGTTTTTCTGCAAAATCATAATCTTGGGCAACGATACTTCTTTCAATAAGTATCTTACGTAATTCCGGAAGGTTGATATTATCCAAAAGAAAACGCTTACCTTCTTCTTCACCCTCTAATCGTTCTTTGATACCAAGTAAAATAAGGGCCTTCTCTGGGTAATCCTTGTCATCATACATCGTACCCAAAACCGGGAATAATTCTTTAATCTTTTCGCCCTGTTTCACATTACGAACCAAAGGAACAGCTGCAAGTAATAATTTATAAGCCCATTCTTCCCATCCCTGAAAAGCTTTATTTCGGGCCGCTTTCAAAATACTCTTAAAGACTTCTCCGTCATCAGTTTCAGCCAAAATTTTACAAAGCTTGTTAATCTCCTCCAAACTATAAAGGATAATCTCTCCACAACAACCGGAAGAGTCATCCGCATGGGATATTAATTTTATTGTTTGCAACAATACCAGGAGATAAATTTCTAACCCTTGCTGATAATTGCCGGATTGAACATGTCCTGTTGCAATTTCGATTATCCTCGATAACTCCCAGGCTATCCGGTTGCATCCGGAGTAAGGTACAAATCCCCGATCAGAATTTCGCCTTATAACATCTTGAATTTGTTTTTTGAGTTCACGTAACTCTTCTTGATTCGTCATCACACAAATCCTTTCAATATATTTTAAATACGATGAACCCTATAAAGGCTTATTGTTTCTCCAAAACTTTAATATCTTTTCGGCTATTGGTAATTTCTCTTCATATAATAATTCCATTACTATTATAAGTAAAATAGCTATTATAGCAAATACTATGTACTTAAATTTATGTTTTGATTCGAAAAAATCTATAATAACAGAATAAATAAGGAAAATCATATACATAAGGACCATTCCCGTAATAAAAGCTTCGATCAATGTCAGACTTTCATTAAAATTCCATATTTTATTTGCTAAGAAAAATAATATAGATATCAATATCCAACAACTAATTAATATTATTAATTGTGTTTTTTGAGAGTATTTTTCAAAGTCCACTTTTTTACTCATCCTTGTTATTTCTTGAGTTTTAAATCATACCATGGTCCCTGTAAATCAAATAATATATTGGCTACATTAACATATTAATTCAATTACTTCATTCCTAATTCCTATTTGTCCCACAGTATAATTTGATACAAAAAAGCCCTCACATTTTATCCCATGAAGGCTTATTGCTTATCCAACTTTAATTATCTTTATAGCTATTCGTCCGTTACACAGAAAGGAACATACTTATCCTCTTCAAAACTGTGTCGTGAAAATGGGGGATTTTTCGAAACATGATTCCTAATCTAAAACTTGATTATTGCATACGATACATCCGCCAAAATGCAAGTAAATGTCATGTTTCGGGCATTTGGGAAAACCCTTTGGTATTCCGCAGGCTGGATCATCTTTCAGTTCGATCCATTCATGATAATTACTAGGAAGCAATCATTGTCTTTTTAGGTTGTAGATTCGTATTTTGGACAATCGTTTGCGCACGGAGCAGTAATTTATCCAAATTAGAACTGATATTAGCTCTCCCAACCTGTTTGACAATACCGGTCTGAATCAGTGTCTTTCTCGGTTGACGTTGTAATCCGGCGATCATTACAACAATATTCTGTTTTTGACACTTGGTAATGATCTGTTTTAAAGTATGGATACCGGTTGAATCAATCGCCGGAACATTACGCATCTGGATAATTAACACCTTCGGCCGGTGTTTTATAACACCAATAGCCTCTTCAAACTTATAAGCTGCGCCAAAGAAAAGCGGACCATTAATTTCATAGATATCAACGCATTCTGGGATCTTGATATCAATCTCAACGTCATTTGGCTGTTCGTCATCATCACCGGTAATATATTCAATATTAGTGACTAAAGCCATCCGCCTCATAAAGAGAAAGACCGACATCAACAGACCGACTTCCAAAGCAATCGTCACATCAAAGATTACTGTCAGTCCAAAAGTCAACAGTAGGACAATTACATCGCTACGCGGACTTTTCAGGAGCGACACAAACGACCGCCATTCACTCATGTTATAGGCAACAACCATTAATATCGCTGCCAGCGTAGGTATTGGAATCAAAGAAGCCAGTTTGCCAAAGAAGACCATCACCAATAGTAGGATCAACGCCTGAATTATTCCGGCAATCGGAGTCCGGGCGCCATTTTTAATATTGGTTGCAGTCCGGGCAACTGCTCCCGCTGCAGGTATCCCCCCAAATAAAGGGCTCACAACATTCGCAACACCGTTAGCAATCAACTCCATATTCGAATTATGTTTGGTACCGATCATTCCGTCAGCAACAACAGCCGACATCAACGCTTCAATACTTGCCAAAATCGCGATTGTAAACGCCGGGCCAATAAGTTGCGCCACTAATGAAAAATTAACTTGGGGAAGTGTAATCAGCGAGAAATTCGCATCTATTTGTCCAAAACGGCTCCCAATCGTATCAACTGGCAAATTAAATAATTTAACCAGAATTGTTGTCCCGATAATAGCAATTAAAGTGCCTGGTATTTTCTTGAAATAGCGCTGCCAGACCAAAATTATTACCAGAGAAATAATTCCGATCCCTAAATCATAAAAATCAATGGTATCAAAATGTTTAAAATACTCAATCCATTTAGGAATAAATTCAATCGGTACTTCTTTGATAGTTAACCCCAAAAAGTCTTTCACTTGTGACGAAAAGATAAACACGGCAATTCCACTGGTAAACCCGGCAATTACCGGATAGGGAATAAACTTTATTACCGATCCAAACCGGGCTAAACCCATTAAAATCAGGAATACTCCAGCCATAATCGTTGCAATTGTCAAACCTTGATGCCCGAACTTATGTAAAACAATACACATTATAACCACAAAAGATCCGGCAGGACCGCCGATTTGCACCCTGGTCCCGCCCAATGCTGAAATCAGAAAACCGGCAATAATGGCAGTAATAATTCCTTTCTCCGGAGAAACCCCACCCGCAATTGCAAATGCAATTGCCATCGGCAAGGCAACCACCCAGACAATCAGACCAGCCATTAAATCAGAGATAAACTTCTCTTTGGTATAATCTTTCAGAGTTATTAGAAGTTTAGGTTTTAACAAATCACTTCACCAGCTTTATTACCATTTTTTAAAGACAAAAAAAACTGCACCAAGGATCATCAAAAACCCAACGATGTAGTTCCACTTCAACCCTTCTTTAAGATATAAGACTGAAAATACCGTAAAGACAACTAAAGTAATCACTTCTTGCATGATCTTAAGCTGGGCTGCTGAAAAAAAATTGTGACCAATCCGGTTGGCCGGGACCTGAAAACAGTACTCGACAAAGGCAATCAGCCAGCTAATCATGATCACTTTAACGAGCGGAGTATCTTTATACTTAAGATGCCCATACCAGGCAAAAGTCATAAAGATGTTAGAAAGAATCAATAATACAACTGTCAACACTTCTGATGTCACTCCGATTCATTTTTTGTTACAAACACTCTTTAATTTAATTGTAATCCCAATTATAGATTATTGTTGTAAATATTGTGTTAAAATGTTAATAAAATATTATTAGGAAGATATCTCATAGTAAAAAGTTTAAAAGTTTAATACTTGATCAGTCAGCAAATCATGTACATACAAAAAAATGGTTCTATAATAAATGTTGGGGTGTATAAAGCACTTCAACATTTTTTTATTAAAAAAAGTGTAGAGCAAATTGGAAAATCCTTATAGAATAAAGTCACCACAACCCATCCAAAGGAGGTTTCCAAATGCTCTACGAAAAT
>JAKPCT010000215.1 GCA_029553165.1 Bacillota bacterium | reverse complement strand
CTCCAATCAATATCGCCACAGCAAAAATTATTATTCCTTTTCGTAAGTGATTGCTCATATTAATATTTTCACCCATAATTTTCACCTACACCTTCTCACTTACATTTTTGCCCATAATACCGGATGGTTTAACAACCAAGATGATAATTAAGATACTAAAGGCAATGGCATCGGCCAATTTGGAAGAGATAAATCCTTTGGTTAAGGTTTCAGCAATTCCCATAATATAACCGCCAATCATCGCCCCCGGGATACTGCCAATACCACCCAAAACCGCGGCAATGAATGCTTTTAATCCTGGTATAATCCCCATATTGGGCTCAATCTGCGGATAAGCGCTGGCAAACAAGATTCCTGCTGCCGCCGCTAAGGCAGTTCCAATTGCAAAGGTAAACGAGATTATTCCATCGACATTGATCCCCATCAGATAGGCTGCGTTCCGGTCGTGAGAAACTGCCCGCATCGCTTTACCTGTCTTGGTATAGTTTACAATGTAATTCAACAAGAACATTAAAACAATCGAGACCAGTAAGACCACTACTTGGATAAAACTAACTTCGACCCCTAACAAACTCCTTAAAAACTCCCGGATTAGATTAATAAATTTAAAAACAAAAAATTCATTGATAAACTTCTCCGAAAAAATCGGAAACTCTCTAAAATTAGGTCCAATCCAGGGAATGACACGGGCTCCGTTTTCAATCAAACAAGAAACACCGATGGCTGTTATCAACGCATTTATTTTAGGAGCATTACGAAGCGGTTTATAGCAAGTCCGTTCAATAATAACCCCGATAATTGCACACAGCGGCATCGCTACCAAAAATGCTACCAGAAATGTTAGCGGAGTAATCCCTAAGGCTGAAAAAACAAAGAATCCCCCAAAAGCTCCTAACATTAAGATATCACCATGCGCAAAATTAATTAATCTAATAATACCATAAACCATCGTATAACCCAACGCCAACAGCGCATAGATACTACCTAAGGAGATTCCGTTGATCATCTGCTGCATAAATTGCTGATAAATTCCCATACTCTCACCTCATCAATAATACTGCGCTAATAAAAGAATACCATAAAACCAATAATGGGAGAACCGATGATTCTCCCATTATATTAAAAATTAACAAATTATAAACGAATAACCAATACCTAATTAAGGGTTAACTGTACCCGCATACTCAGTTGTGAGTTTACCATCAGAACCCTTAACAATTTTTAACATAACAGCTGATTTAACTGGGTTACCATCTTTATCAAACTTAATATTTCCAGTCACAAACTTACGATCGGTTTCAAACATTGCCTCTTTAACTTTAGCCGGATCAGTGGAACCTGCTCTTTCAATTGCTTCAGCTAAAATATAGGTTGCATCATAACCTAAAGCAGCTAATGCGTTTGGAGTTACATTAAATTTCTCTTTATACTTCTGGACAAAGGTTATTACATCCTGATCATCGGCATCCGGTGAATAGTGATTGCTATAGTAACAATCGAGAACTTCATCACCGGCATTGTTGGTAATTTCATCCCAACCGTCTGCCCCAATCATTGGCATTGTCATTCCCTGATTCCGGACTTGTTTCGCAATCAAAGATACAGTACTGTAGTAATCAGGAATAAAGATTACATCCGGGTTAGCAGCTTTGATTTTGGTCAATTGAGCATTGAAGTCCTTATCACCGGTACTATAGGACTCGGCAACAACAATTTCACCGCCCAATGCTTTAAATTTGTCAGTAAAGTTTTGGGTTAATCCCTTAGAGTAATCATTGGTAATATCATAAAGGATTGCGGCCTTCTTTGCACCCAAGGTCTCTACCGCAAACTTGGCAGTAACCTGACCTTGGAATGAATCCTTATAACAGGCACGGAAGATATAATCACCGGCGTCAGTAACCGTATCATTGGTTGAAGACGGAGAAATCATAACTACTTTTTTTGGCTTGAGCGTCTTCAGTGATCGCCAATGAACATTTTGAGGTTAATGCTCCAATAAATCCAATTACTTTATCTTTGGTAGTAAGTTTAATGAAAGCATTCATTGTTTTCTCTGGATTAGCTTCATCATCCTCAACAACCAGCTCTAATTTTTTACCAAGAACACCACCATTGGCATTAATTTCATCAATTGCCATCTTAATTGCGTCCCTGGTTTGGGTCCCATAAGCTGCAACTTGACCACTGATTGGTTGAATTGCACCAATTTTAATCGTGTCACTTTTATTACAACCACTAAATAACGCGAATGACAATGATACTATAACAAGTATAGCTAAAATTCTGTTTTTTAACAAAAGAACCCCCTCCTTTTTATAATGATACCAGAAATTAAGACAGACAAAACGGCCAAAATAAGTTAGTATGGAACTATGGAAAAGAGAAGAAATTTTACACCGGAAGAAAAAGCAAAAATAGTGATTGAGGTCTTAAGGGAAGAAAAAACGCTGAAT
>JAKPCT010000213.1 GCA_029553165.1 Bacillota bacterium | reverse complement strand
TCTTTTTTTGGAGCACCTGAAACAGCGATAATCATGTCACGATCCGCAATTAGAGCAATATGTCCGGTAGACTCATAAAGAGAGTCGGCATATTCTTTGGCAAAGTCACCCAACTCGCCGATTGGAGAATATTTTTTTAAGATCACTTCTCCTTCGCGGTCTACAAAGATCTCTAACGGGTCGCCTTCTCGGATCCGTAGTGTTCTACGAATCTCTTTGGGGATGACCACCCGGCCAAGATCATCAATCCGCCGAACGATTCCGGTCGCTTTCATCCCCTTTGTCCCTCCTTTACAAAAACAGATTTTTTATTTTACTTGAGGTGTCAGAAGAACCTGCCACCCGTTGACCTAGAAGTACCACTTAAGGTTTGGTTTCTCACAAAAACCCCGTGCTACTTTATTGATAGTATATAGTTAAAAATGCAAATTTATTCACTTCATTTGATGATTATCTATATACTTAACTGGTCATTTGTAGGTTACCCCTTTTTCAAGAATAAATACCAAAAAAGGAATTTAAAATTGTCAAAATTGCAAATTTTTTTTACCCTTACAAATGATCATTTTTTACCCTAACTAATCATCTCTAAACTGTTTAAAACAATTGTTAATGCTTCTTTCTCACTTAGATTGAGCCGCCATTTAAAAATCGGTGGCCTGCCTGGTTGATAACGGAAATTACTCCGGTATTTTTGGAGAATTGCTAAAATCTTATCATAATCGATCCCTAATCCCAGATGCAGCTTACCAATCAACTCGGTTCGTTCTTTTGTTATTGAGGCAAACCCTGTTTCCCGCGCCCGGGCTTTAATCTTGGAAATAAGGACCAAATTATAGACTGGCTGTGGCGGTTCTCCAAAACGGTCAATCAATTCGGCTAAGAGGTTATCAGCTGCTTCAACAGTGTTTATATTAGCAAATTTCTTATAGATCTCCACTTTTTGTTTATGATCAGATATATAGTCAGCAGGTATATAGGCATCAACCGGAATCTCGATCACCGGTTCCGGCAATTCCGGACGAACTTCTCCCTTCTTCTCCCGGATCGCTTCATCCAGCAACCGGCAGTACAACTCAAAACCAACAGCGGCAATCTGGCCATGTTGTTCCGGACCCAACAAGTTTCCGGCCCCTCTAATCTCTAAATCACGCATTGCAATCTTAAATCCTGACCCAAGCTCTGTAAACTCTTTAATCGCCGCCAGTCTTTTCTCCGCATTTTCGGAAAGGGTTTTATCCTTCCGATAGCAGAAATAAGCATGGGCAATACGATTGCTCCGGCCTACACGGCCACGGAGTTGATAAAGTTGGGCCAGTCCAAACCGGTCGGCATCATAAACAATTAAGGTATTGACATTTGGGATATCCAGGCCGGTTTCAATAATCGTAGTACAGACTAAGATGTCCGCTTCATTATGGTAAAAGTCCAACATCACCTGTTCCAAGCGGTCCTCATCCATTTGACCATGAGCTACAACAATCCGCGCCTGCGGAATCAGGTTCTGCAGATAGTTTACCATCCGGTCCATTGTCTCAACCCGATTATAGACAAAGTATACCTGGCCTTTGCGGTCCAGTTCCCGTTGAATCGCCTCGCGAATCACCTCTTCATTGTACTCCAACACATGAGTGCGAATCGGATATCTGCCTTGTGGAGCTGTTTCAATTATACTCATATCCCTGATTCCGGCCAACGACATATGTAGTGTTCTTGGAATTGGAGTCGCGGTAAGGGTTAAGACATCAATATTTTTTCTTAATTCTTTGATCTTTTCTTTATGAGAGACTCCAAACCGCTGCTCCTCATCGATAATCAGTAACCCTAAATTCTTAAAATGTAAGTCATTCGAGAGTAACCGGTGGGTCCCAATCACCAAGTCAACCTCACCATTAAGTAATCCGGCAATGGTATTAGATTGCTCTTTGGCAGTTTGAAACCGGCTCAAGATCCGAATATTAACCGGAAAACTGGCAAATCGTTCACAGAAATTAATATAATGCTGTTGCGCCAAGATTGTCGTCGGGACTAAAACCGCTACTTGTTTCCCGTCCATTACCGCTTTGAAAGCTACCCGCATCGCAACTTCCGTTTTGCCATAACCAACATCGCCGCAAAGGAGGCGATCCATCGGTTTATTGCTCTCCATATCCTGTTTAATCTCTTCAATTGCTTTTAATTGGTCCGGAGTCTCTTCATAATAAAACGCATCTTCAAACTCCTGCTGCCAAACGGTATCCGGCCCAAACGCATACCCCGGAGCCACCTCCCGTTGCGCATAGAGGTCCAACAACGCATCTGCCATATCCCGGATCGATTCTTTTACTTTCGATTTAACCTTTTGCCAGTCACTGCCTCCAAGTTTATTTATTTTGGGAGGATGTTCTTCCATTCCGATATACTTCTGTAACAGATTAACTTGATCCGTAGGGACAAAGAGACGATCGTCACCGGCATACTCGATTCGAAGATAATCGCGATGCCCTCCGGCAATTTCTAACGTTTCGATCCCCATAAAACGGCCAATACCATGGTTGAGATGGACAACGTAATCCCCAACTTTTAAATCAGTAAACGCATTGATCTTACTTCCTTCATGCTGAAACCGGTTCTGGTAACGCTTCTTCTGACGGCCATAAATTTCAACCTCGGTTAAAACTAATATTTTTTCAGTTGGCCATTCAAAGCCGGTTTCTAAGTCAGCTACATTAATATGGACCATCCTGGGGGTTAATTCGGCTTCCTCTTTATTTTGCTCAATCAAACTGGTACTAATCCCGTGCTGACGCAACACTTCACGGAGTCGTCGCGCTTTTTCCTTAGCGGCCACTGTAACAATTACTGTATAGTTATTCTTTAACCAACGTTCCAGATCTTTAGCGAACAGATCTGCTTTTCCATTAAAGGTAGGCGCTGATTTAAAAGGCAGTGTCAGAGTGTGTTTTGGTGGATGTCCTTTGGGATTTTTGGCTAATAACGAAAGCGAACATGGTTTACGTGACCATATTTCCTTCTCGATCTCGGCAACACTGATAAACATCTCTTGCTCTTTTGGTAAAATTACGCCCTTTTCAAGGAAGTTACTCAAGATCTCTGCTTTTTCCGCTTCTAAAGAGCGAAAGGCTTCTAGTCCCCGTACCGGTTCATCTAAAATAACCTGAGCATTGGGTAAGTATTGTAATAATGAGACCAATTGGGGATCAATCCATGGTAAGAATTGATCAGCACCGGGAACTTGATGTCCTGACGCCAAACGCTCTAAAGCTTCTGCAATGTGATCCCTTAATGCTTCGGCCTCTTTAACCCTGCCGCAATCCTCAAGTTTATTTACTTGCCTCGCTAACTCCGCCTCAATTAAACTCCTTTTTTGCAAAAAATCTTCAAGATGCCAGAGTCCTTCCCTGGCAGGCAATATTTCAATGGTTTTCAATGTACTGGTCGATATCTGATCCTCAATCCTAAAATTGCGAATTGAATCAACTTCATCACCGTAAAACTCCATTCGAATCGGCTCACTCTGATCGAGCGGATAGAGATCGAGAATATCGCCACGTTTACTAAATTGCCCCATCGATTGGACCATATCAACCCGCTCATATCCCATCTTGATTAACTGTTCAACAATCAGTTCCAAGCTGTATTCCTGACCAACTGTCAAATTAATAGAAAACTCTTTCAGTTTTTGGGGCGATATTAACTTTCGTTGAATTGCTTCCCAAGATGTTACAACAACAGATACTTCTTCTTGCAAAATTCTGCCTAACGTCTCAATCCGTTGGGCCGTAACCTCCGGTTCGTAAGCATCTTCATGCGGAAACAATTCATTGCTTGGAAAAAAGGCCACCATCTCAGAACCCAACAGACTCTCCAAATCAGCTGCCAATCTTGCCGCTTGGTTATTATGATAACTAATGACCAGGGTTTGATGGGAAGATTCACTAATCAACCCGCTAATAACAACCGATTTTTGTGAACCGTTCAATCCGGATAACAACACTGATTCACGATTACTGAAATGTTGTTTCACCTGAATGAATTCGGGATGGTTGGTGATTGCCTTTAGTAAAGTTTTCATAAAATCCTCCTGATGCAAAGAGAAGAAGGCCCTTTAATGAGCCTGGTTATTGTTAGATTTTTATTTTATTTTATTTTATTCTATTCTGCTTTTGTCGGAGTATGAACTAACAAAAATATTCTATTTAACACTTTTATTTCGATAAAGAATACCTTGATTCCATAATACATGTCCGATTATGGCAATTGAAATTTTAAACGTTAACAGCAACGGTGATAAATAAATCAATCCCAATATCGTATGTAACAGAAATGCTGCCCAAAAAAGCACCGGTTTCGGCTCATTTTGAGAACAAATAACTTCAATAATTCCCTCACCTAAACCAAAGATACTTGAAACATACAGTGGAGATAATTGTAACAGTAATGCAATATAGATCTTAACTAATTCTTCAACAACCGGGACTAAAAGACCAACCCGGACCGGTTCGGGAATCTTAAGAAAAGTTAAAAGCCGATCCCCAAAAAACGCAATTGTTATGGAGAACAAACCTGCCAAAACTATTTTCATCAAGAATTATCTTTTGCTAGGTTCCATTAAAATATTCCTTGTTTGATCCTCAATTTATAATTTTTTATCTGCCCGTTTGGAACTATTAAAATGATTCATGGTGTAAACCGGGCCTTTTTCGACAAACGCCAGCGCCGCTGCAGCGGCTGTCCTGATCCCTGACTGAAAAAGCTCCTGTTCTTCCCGACTTACCGAGGTTAATACAAAATCAGGCACACTAACACCGGCCGGCGGGCGGCCAATCCCAATTCGTACCCGGGCAAACTCCGTTGTATTCAGATGCTGGATTATCGATTTTACCCCATTATGTCCGCCGGCGCTCCCACTGGTCCGAAACCGTAATGCGCCAACCGGTAAATCAAGATCATCATAAATCACTAATACTTTTTCTAAAGGAATCTTATAATAGTTGACAATTTGTACTACAGCCTCGCCGCTTAAATTCATATAAGTTTGCGGTTTAACCAGCAGCAATTCCTGCCCGCTAAATCTCACTTTGGAATATTGACTTTGAAAACCGTTACCAAGACCGCTTTGAAAGTGCTCCAGCAGTTGGTCAATGACTAAAAACCCGGCATTATGCCGGGTTTGGTGATACTTTGCTCCTGGATTTCCTAAACCAATTAAACAATACAACAGATTCACCCCATGCTGTTTTACGAAACAAATTCAATGCCATTATAACATTAGTAATAATCATTGTAAACGGAAGCCTGTTTTATTCTTGCTCCTGCTTCTGCCGCGGCGACTTCCAATTCATCCGTACTTCTTGACGGCTTCTGGCAATCCCCAGTGATCCATCCGGTACATCTTTTGTAATCGTCGACCCAGCAGCAATGGTTACATTCGACCCAATCGTAACCGGAGCAACCAAATTGGAATTACTGCCAATAAACGAATTGTCTTTAATTATTGTTTTATGTTTGTTCACGCCATCATAATTACAGGTTATTGTGCCGGCACCAATATTAACATCCTTACCTAACTCGGTATCACCTAAATAAGTTAGATGTGGAACTTTGCTCCCCGCACCAATACTACAATTCTTAATTTCAACAAAATCTCCGAATTTAACATTCGCTTCGCTTATTGTTCCCGGCCGAATATAAGCAAAAGGCCCAATTGAATTATCGATCCCAATCTGAGCTTCAATAATCTGGCTAAATTGAATCTCGGTCCCGGCGCCAATCACCGAATTAACAATCCGTGTGTGCGGACCGATAACACAATTCTCACCAATCGTTGTCTTTCCGTTAATAAAAGTCCCCGGTAAAATTATTGTATCTCTACCAATCGTTACTTCCGGATCAATATATGTAAATTTAGGGTCAACAATTGTAACCCCCTCAGCCATTAACCTTTCATTAATAGCCATTTTTAAGTACTCTTCGGTCTTCGCCAATTGAATCCGGTCATTTGGACCCATGACTTCCTGCGAATCCTCAAGCAGCATCCCCGCAACTTTTAAACCTTGACTGACAAAGATCTCAAAAACATCCGTTAAATAATATTCTCCCTGAGCGTTATTTGGTGTTAACCGATCTAAGGCCGCGAGTAAAGCCTGGATGTCAAAACAATATACACCAGTATTTACTTCATTAATGGCTTTTTGTTCCGGATTGGCATCTTTCTCTTCAATAATCGCTACAATATTCCCTTCAGTGTTCCTAACAATCCGGCCATAACCTTTAGGGTCATTCATTGTAGTTGTTAAAATCGTTGCCGCCACATTTTGACTTCGTTTAATCGTAACTAATTGTTTGAGCGTTTCTGGCTTTAATAATGGTGTATCACCATATAAAACCAATACTTCTCCAGCCATGTCAGCTAATTTTTCCCGCGCCATCATCACTGCATGACCCGTTCCTAACTGTTCTTTTTGCCAGACATATTGATGTCCGGTTCCAATTGTATCAATTACTTTTTGGCCTTCAAAACCGACTACTATTATAACTGGCTCTGCACCTGCAGCCTGAGCTGCGTTAATCACATATTTCAACATTGGTTTACCTAATAAATGGTGCAGAACCTTGGGATGACGTGATTTCATTCTGGTTCCCTGACCAGCAGCCAACACTAATGATGCCAAACAAGCCATGAAGCTCCTCCTATGGTTCTAAAAATAATATTATTTCTTTGGTATTTTTATTTATATCCAACTTAATTTATGAATAATCATCCTGTCCAGTATATTGATTCATCAATTATTAATCTGAATTTGAAAATCTGGCTGGATTATGGTTACCAGATATCCCAAATTTAGATACTATTCGTTAAACTTCCATCTTTTCCTGCATCATCAAATCTTGATATAAATAAAAAAAGAACTTTTCAAGTTCTTCCAAGTTCTTTAGTAAAAAATAATAAAACTGGCTGGGGCGGCTGGACTCGAACCAACGCATGCGGGAGTCAAAGTCCCGTGCCTTACCGACTTGGCTACGCCCCAGTGAATGCAAAAATTAGTATACCAGTGATCAAAACAAATGTCAACTACTTATTTGCTATATATTTTTGCAAATTCAGATAAAAAATACCAACCCGTACGTTGGTATTTTTTGGACATAAAATTCCCCTATTATGCTGTAGTCTCATATTCTCTCAAGATTGCTGCTTGGATTAACTCCCTAGCTTCTTGAGTAATCGGATGGGCTATGTCTCTAAATTCGCCTTCCGGTGTTTTTCTACTGGGCATTGCCACAAATAACCCATTTTGTCCTTCGATCACTCTAATGTCCCTTACCACGAAGGCATCATCAATTGTGATGGAAGCAATTGCTTTCATCTTTCCGTCTGAATTGACTTTTCTCAGGCGTACATCTGTGATGTTCATAACCCCACTCACCTTTCATTTCAGTTCTCAAAGAATACAGATTAGGATATAAATTCCATAATAAATTTCAAATTCCTGCTACTTTTTAGAAAAAATCTACTATAATTCGTAAATTTATTATGTAAATTGAGTTAATACCCCTTTACCTGCATAAATAGAACTGATAATGAATCAACTGGTTTGCTTTTGTAAATCATTCGACAGGCCGGATAATTTAGCCCGGGCCAGAATCAGATCGCTGGGTTTATCTATATCGATTCCTACTTCAGGATACGGTGACACTATTCCTACTGCTTTAAAGTTAAAGATCTTGCTTACCCGTTGTTCAATTTCAGCAATATTTAATTGTCCAATAAACAACTTGTAGATGTATTTCCAGCCCAACAAACTACAGAGCTGAAACGGTTTTTTTCGTAGTGCTGCTGCTTTTTTTAATTTTTCAAGATGATCCTTGATTATTTTAGGTGACAACAATACAATATTCCCTCCGGTGAAAATACCGTCCTTAAGTTTTACATAGGTACGCTCTACTCCAGGATATTTTGAATCATTGATTTCTTTTGGGACGAAAGAATAATATAAATCGCCCTCTTTTTGCTGACACCTGAAAATAAAATCTTCCAAAGCCTCAACGCTGATTAACGGAATATCAGAGGTTACTACTAAAACCGGAGCTTGAGATCTTAAAACCGCCAGACCATTCATTAAACTATCAATCAAAGATTGACCCGGATTAACTACTTTAATAGTTTCATCTTCTAAGATTTCTAATGGCAGAATCGACCGATCACCAACTACAATTATCTGTTCAATGCCACTTACTCCTTGTAAAGCTTCAATCACATATGTAATCATTGGACGCCCGGCAATCTCGATCTCCGCTTCGTAATAGGCATTACTCATTGATCGTAACGGACCAGAGTTGGTTGCGCCTGCTAAAATTACCGCCTCCAATTAGCCACCTCCATATTTACGATCTTGTTGAACCATACTCATCATACTATTCTCAGCATTTTCAATATGTTCTTGCGCAATCTTTCGGGCCAATTCCCCGTCCCTGCTGGAGATCGCTTCAACAATTTTACGGTGCTCATCTAATGCAACCCGCATTCGTCCTGGTAATGAAAGCGAAGTAGTGCGAAAACGCTGAATCTGCTCGCGTAAATTATTAATTATTTGCGTGAGTTTGCTGTTACGACTTGCTTGATACAACAAAGTATGGAAATCAGTATCAATTTCAACTACTTTGTTCAAATCACCACATTCAATCTCCTCAGATATTTTAACTAAATAACGTTCCAAATTTTCTAATTCTTGGTCGGTAATCCGATCCGCAGCCAGCTCTGCCGCTAATCCTTCAAGAGCCCGGCGAATCTCAAAAACATCAGCAATATCTTTTAATGACAACCCTGCAACATAGGCCCCTTTGCGCGGGATCATTACAACTAACCCTTCTAATTCCAGTTTACGGATCGCTTCCCGAACAGGGGTCCGGCTTACACCCATCTCCTCCGCTAACTGGATCTCCATCATTCTTTCTCCGGGACGAAGCTGCCCGTTGATAATTGCTTCGCGCATCGTTTCAAAGACTAATTCCCGTAGCGGCTTATAATTATCAAGTTTGATTGGGACTAGTGGTTGTCGTTCCATCTTAATCACTCCCAGTTGATCATTCTTATCAAGCAATATTCCTTTATTATAAAAACTGAGTCATTGCACAAAAGCAACCTGCAGGCAATAATTTTTTAACTGACTCAACTTTGTTAAGATCCGGCTCTAACACAAAAATTGACGGTCCACTACCGGACATTAAAACCCGATCCGTATTAAACTCATTAATTAATAACTGTTTTAATGCGGCCACTGAAGGAAACTTATTGAATACGACTTCTTCTAATACATTTCCCCAATTTTTTGTTAAACATTCCAAATCATTTGCTTTCAATGCCGCGATCGCTTGATCGATTTGGGGATGATTTTTAATTTCCGGTGTGTTTAGACTCTGATAAATAAGCGCTGTTGACACTTCAATGTTTGGTGTAATTAATAATAAATTGCAATTCATGGTTGTATCAATTCGGGTTAAAACTTCTCCAATTCCTTGTGCCCTCGCAGTCTTTCCCATAATACAAAATGGTACGTCGGCACCTAATTTTAAACCTAATTGCATTAAACGTTCATTATCAAAGCCTAAGTTCCAAAGTTGATTTAACCCAATCAAAACCGCAGCAGCATCAGTACTACCTCCTGCTAATCCGGCAGCAGCGGGTATCCATTTTTCAATATGGATCTTAACTCCATCAGTAATACCGGTCTCCTTTTGTAATAATTCTACCGCTCGCCAGGCCAAATTACGTTGATCCGTCGGTATTATTGGATTAGTACAAGTCAGTTCAATATTCTGATTCGGTTCAATGGTAATACGGTCAGCCAGACTGATCGCCTGCATAATCATGTCTACTTCATGATAGCCATTTGTCAGATCAGCAACTACATCCAACGCGAGATTAATTTTGGCATTTGCTTCTATTGTTAACATATATTCCATCCAATTCTGATCTAATGCATAATATATTGGCCAATTTTTTACTAAATCCTGCCTCACGAAGATAGATTCGTCCCTCGAACAAAAAAACAACTGCATTTAGTTAGCAGTTGTTTTCAAAAATTAAATATGGCCGTGCACCGCGCTTCGATCAAGTACTTCCGAACGTGCTGTACCAGCCGGCTCCGACCAGGCAACCCTACGGCACACAAAACTTCCTGCTTACTGCTGCTTCCTCCCGGACCTGACAGGGTTCACAGGCTTTTGTTGCGTAAGACCCAATCCTCAACACCACTTCATACAGCCGGATTCGCAAATACCGACCTCTGACCCGGAATTCAATCCTGCTATAGCGGATTGCAGGTTACAAGGCACCGCTACCTCCCCATCTAGCACGACCATAAAACCGAGACTTATTAATATTAATTAAAACAAGTATATATATTTTATCATATTCCCGAAAATGTTCAACTGTTAATTTTCGGAATGATCTTTTTAATTAACTTATTTTCTGATAATTTCAACAGTTTCTAAAAAAGGGGCTCGCTTAGCAACCCCGTAACAGTGATCTCACTCTTAAATTTTAAGAGACGTTTGAATGTTTGACTGAAAATCCAAGGATTATTTTGCTTTTCGGATACAGTGATTAGATCTATCAACAATATAGATATTCCCGACAGAATCCACGGTAACTCCCCAGGGATGATTTAATTGTGCTAATGTTGCCTGACCACCATCTCCGCTGTAACCATATGTTCCATTACCAGCGATGGTAGTGATCTTGCCGGATGAATCTACTTTGCGAATGCGGTGATTATTATAATCAGCAATATAGATGTTCCTGGCAGAATCCACCGCGACTCCATACGGCCAATTTAATTGGGCTGAAGTTGCCGGAACATCATCCCTATTATAACCGTATGTCCCAATCCCAGCGATGGTACATATTGAAGCATGGTGAACTATTGTGAAACCCAATTAGTTTTAAGGTTAACATAATTTTTTTCACGTGAAACGTTTTAAAATTTTCGAAAACTATCTTTATTAAACAAAAAATCAAACTCTATTTGATTTTTTATCTAATAACTTATTAAACTGAAAGATTAGTTTCAGATTGATTTATCAATCCTTCTTCTAAGATTTTCTTATTAGCTCTCCAATCCATAAAGATTTGAACTAAGGCGATTACATGAATTACTATTCCCAGAAAATCCTGATAAAATATGAATAAAAGACTGTCAAAAAAATATAAAAAAGTCGTTGCCACTACATATAAAGTAGTATTGCAACGACGTTTTGTTTAAATAATATTTTTCTTCACCAAGTATATCCTAAATTTGCCTTAAAAGCAGGTGCCCATTTGTCGTCTTCATTATCCGGAAAATACATCGCCGATACTGATGCATCTAATGTAAATCCTGATCCATATACCTTTTTATATCCAACTGAAAACAAATAACTATCTTCTTCTTGATTAATATCCATAAAACGAATTCCTAAAAATTTACCCTCTGCTTTTGACCTAAGGTATTTAAAACCAAGATAACCCCCATCAAAACCTTCTTCGTTAAAATACTTCCTAATTCCAAGACCGTAGGTTTTACATTCACCATCTCCTAAAAGCGCTTCGGTAAACGGTTCAGTACTTCCACTAATTGTAATCGAAAGATCATCGGCGATCTTCTTCTCAAATTCAATGTTAAATATCTCAAAGGCACCAATTCCTACAGTTATTGAGTTGTCATTTGCTAATGATGGTAGTTGATTCATTGCTAAAAATAATACGACGATCATTACTGTTAATGTTAATTTGACTAGTTTAACCTGGTCGTTCCTCCTAATTAAATTTTCAAAGTACTTAGCGCTAAGATCATTTATACTGTCTTGAAAACAATTTATTACTTTGGAATTCGATATTCGAGCAAATATTCAAAATAACTTCAATTTTCTAATAATTTTTCTTAAAATCACCAAAAATATATTCTAATTTATTTTTTGGCTCATTGTAAAATCAAATTGAACTAATAAAAATCCATAGTGACCTTTTCTGTTGTAAAATGAATTTACCATAAAACATTAACAGCAGAAAGGTGATCACTATGGACAATACACAGTTTACACCAAATCCGCGAAAG
>JAKPCT010000209.1 GCA_029553165.1 Bacillota bacterium | reverse complement strand
ACAACCACAGCTACACCACCGATTGGTAATAGGTTGTTAGAATATTGTTCAATAAAAAAAGGCCTTTACGGCCTTTTTTTATTCCTTATATGATTCCAACTTGAAAGGTATCTTGATATGATTTGAGAGTTCTTTCCCAGCGTCTTTTATATCGATGTCATCCTCGTTATACATCCATAAAATACTTATTTTGTGACCATCTTGAGCAATCTTTTCAAATCGCTTAAGAACCTGAAAAAGCATCTTTGAGCTGGGGGTATTGTAGTAAATCATTTTAAATCGAACTACTGTTTCAGGATTTGGGTTCTTTGCGTACTCTTCAATCCAGGCGATAATTGGTTCGAAAAATGCTTTAGCATCCTCAGGTAAGGAGTTGCCTTTAAACTCAAAGATACCTGCATCCTTATCGAGAGTAATGGTTGGATATTGGCTGGTACCGTTAACCTTTAATGGTTCCATACAGCATTGGTTTTATAAATTTCAACAACTTCCCATAAAACAAATATACGGAAAATCAATGCAAAAGTAATATTATATTGATATAATTTACCTGTTTTATGGCAGGCTTTTTATTTTTGTTGATAAAATTATTTTAAAAACCGCAAGAATACTCCCAGCGGAAGTTTCCGTTCGGCTCGGTCAGCAATGTAAAGTTCTCCTATCTCAGTCTTGTCAACATTAAAAATGCTTTTAACTAGACTTTCGGCGATTATAGGCGAGTAGCCCATTGAGTAAAGATTGAGTATCAGGAAGGAGTTTTTATTGGCCAGTATTTTCTTACAGTTTTCCAGAAGTGGGCATAGGTTTGTTTCAAGAATCCACTTCTCACCGTCGGGCCCCCTACCGTAGGCTGGAGGGTCAAGGATAATCCCATTGTAGGTTTTAGCACGTCTTACCTCTCGTGCCACAAATTTTACAGCATCATCTACCATCCACCTAATTCCATCGAGCTTGCTAAGCTCCATGTTCTCGTGCGACCATGTAATGGTTTGCTTTACCGAATCAACATGGGTTACATCGGCCCCGGCTGCTTTAGCAGCCAACGATGCACCCCCAGTGTATGCAAATAGATTTAAAACCGAAGGTTTTTCTGCTGGTAAATGCTGAACGGTATCGTAAATAAAATTCCAGTTTGTTGCTTGTTCAGGAAATATGCCAACATGCTTGAACGATGTAAGGCCCAAACGGAATTTGAGTTTCATTTGTTTGTAGCTGTATCCAATAGTCCACTGCTCTTTACAGTTTTCCTTTTTATTCCACTCGCCCCATTCGTTATCGCTCTCGCGGTTACCTTTTTTCTTAACAAAGTATGCATTGGCTAAGCTATTCCATTCGGCTTGCGAAAGCTCTTTTCGCCAAATGGCTTGTGGTTCGGGGCGAGCCAGTATTTGGTTGCCAAACCGTTCTAATTTTTCGCCATCGCCGCTATCGATTAGCTCGTAATCAGGCCAGTTGCTGGGTGTTTCAAGTAGAATCATCAAACTTATTTTTAAAACTTTTTACTTATTTGGCTGAATCACCTTCATTACACAGTTTTTACAATCAAAAACCAGAGGGAAAAGTCTATGGTCATTTTTAAGAAAAAGTTGTCCGGTTGGTTTGGCACCTTGCTTGCTAGGACATAAGCCTAGCTCGTGTTTAATACAGTAGCGGGTAACCATTAGCTCCACCTCGCCCTTTGGGCGGGTAACCTCAAATGCGGGTTCAATGCTTTTTGCACCATGGTTTAGCAAAAAATCTCTACTTGCCTTGTTGGCAACATTGGCTTTATACGATAGGATGGGGTTAGGAACTGTAGCCGTGGTAGTTGTTTTATCTCTGAGATGTCGCCTATGTGCCTCAATCCTTTTGCTGAGGAACTGCAAGGTTAGATCCCTGCGGGCAGAGTTTATTATACTTGTGGGGATAAATGGGGCCTCAGTAGAACATTCAATGTTAACCCTGTTGACGTTAAAAATAGTGTCGCCCGTTTTTCGTAGCTGATTTTCTATTGCATCAAGATGATTAGGGTTTTTGGCTTTGTCGAACCCATTAGGAAATTCAATGAAAGCGCTCACCCCGTCTTCATCTCTAATGTATAGTTTAATAAAGTTTGCGGAAATATATAAATCAATATTGCAATCAACTTTACGTTCAGCGCTTTTACGATTAAGGATTTGTTCCAACTCAAAATCCTCGTTACGGTAAATAGTTGTTTCAATAGCTAGGTCAGTGGTCTTTTGGTTGGGAAATATCTTATTCCCTTCTACTTTATTCACCCTAAAGCCCTCAAGTTGATCTTGAGAGTTGAAAAAGCATAACCCATCGCCATTATGAATGGTTTCAGCTGAATTTATGCAGAAGTAATTCCGGTATATACGGTCAACCATGCCTATTCTCTTTCCTACAGATTTTGGCGTGTTTATTGATGCTTGGTTAGGTTTTCGCCCATCGATAAAATGGGTGGTAAACCCGCGGTTAAAGGTTCGTTCAGGGTCGGGTGTGAAGGAGTAGCTGCATTTTCCGCTCGATGCCCTTTTGTATTGGCTATTAAGACTTATGAATTGGTTGAGTAGGTTACTGTAGTGGGCAGTTATATTTTTTACATAAGCAACATCTTTAAGACGACCTTCAATCTTGAACGAGGTTATGCCTGCTCCAATCAAATTGGCAAGGTGGCTGCTAAGGTTAAGATCCTTTAGCGACAAGAGGTGTTTGTTTTTTACAAGAACGTTTCCGGTTTCGTCAACAAGATCGTAGGCTAGGCGGCAGGGTTGGGCGCAAGCGCCTCTATTGGCGCTTCGTCCTGAAAGCAAGTAGCTCATGTAACATTGTCCGCTGTATGAAACACACAGCGCCCCATGAACAAAAAATTCAAGTTCAGCTTTTGTTTTACTGCGGATATTTGATATTTCACCAAGGTTTAATTCCCTTGGCAAAACAATCCTCGATACGCCATTTTTTTCAAGAAAGTTAATATGGTTTGGGTCAATGTTGTGCATTTGGGTGCTGGCATGTATGGCAATAGGGGGAATATCCATAGCAAGAATGGCAAAATCCTGAATGATTATTGCATCGGCACTGGCATTGTAAATTTCATGGATGAGTTCCTGCACCTCGTCAATTTCGTTATCGTAAATGATAGTGTTTACGGTAATGTAAACGCGGGCATGGTAGGCATGGGCAAAGCGGCAAAGCTCAGCAATGTCTTTAATTGGGTTGCCAGCTTTTTCGCGGGCTCCGAACTTTTGAGCAGCAATGTAAACCGCATCGGCGCCATGAGTAATGGCAGCAATGCCAGTTTCTAAATCCTTTGCGGGGGCAAGTAGCTCGAGTTCGGTCATTACCTATGCGAATTTGAATATGGATTCAAGGGTTTTGGCAACACCATCATTGGTATTTGCAGGGGCAACCATTTTAGCCTTGTCCTTTACTTCCGATGGAGCATTGTCCATTGCAACCCCAAAGTTAACCAATTGCAGCATCTCAATATCATTAAAGTTATCGCCAAAAGCCATTGCCTGTTCAGGCTTTAATCCCAAGTGATTCAATAGAATAAGGCAGCCGGATGCTTTGTTTATATTTGCAGGGGTTATCTCGATGTAGGTATCTTTTGATCGGTATATATTGATTTTTCCGGTAAACTGGTTTACTAAATGGTTGTATAATCCATCGATTAGCATGCTTTCGCCCATAACCATTAACTTATGGATGTGTTGCTTATCCTTTTCTAGTTCACTTATTTTATACTCCAGATTCGAATGAATGGTTGCCTTAACCTTGGTATTATTTTCCTCGCGTAACCTCCACTCATCGTTTTTTGATGCATACCAAAGGTTGTATGTGTAGAGACTAAAATGTAAATCGAATTTTCGGCAGGTGCCAAAAACGGATGAAGCAACATTGTAGTCAATAGTTTTTGAGAAAAGGATGTTCTTGGCATCCATTTTCTCCTCAATCGATTTTAAAACTAGCGCACCGTTGTAGCAAATGGCAGGGTTGTCCACGGGCACTTCGCGGTAAAGGTGGATCATGCCTGCTGGCATTCGTGCCGATACCATTACAAATGGTATATTATGCTCTGTTAGTTTGCGGATTTGGTATATTGTAGCCGATGCAAGTTCACGATTTTTATTAAGAAGCGTTCCATCGACATCGGAAAATACAATTCGAAATCTACTTGGCATTGATAAAAGGTTTGAATAGCAATAAAAAAAGGGCTGCAAAGGCAGCCCTCAAAGATAGTAAAAAGTTGTGTTACTGGCATTTTAGTTGTTGAATCTGGTAATCGGCATTGGGCTTAAAGTTGCCAAAGGCTGCATTTTTGTAAGCGGCACAAGCCTCATTAATCTTGTTGAGTTTATGGTAAGCAGTAGCAATCAGGAAATAAATCTCAGCCTTATCATCGGCGGTTCCCTTTACTAGTTCAAGTGCTTTGTTTCCATACTCAATGGCATCGTTCCAGCGTTCAAGCTTGCTGTAGTTTATGGTCATTGAGCGGTAAATGTTGTAATCGTCGCCATCGTACTTTAAAGCCATGTCGAGCAGTTTAACCACATCGTTTAGTTTATTGGCATTGAGAGCTTCGTCGGCTTTCTTCAGGAAATACGCTTTGCCTTTTGTTTTAGCCTTTTCAACATTAGCGGCATCGTTGGCTTTTCCGCCTAAATCGATGGTAAGGTCGAGGTACTCAACCATTTTTTCTTCGTTCTTAAGGCCTTCGTATGCCAAGGCTGTTCCCAGGTAGGGATCAATATAGTTAGGATCTAACTTAATGGATTTTTCGTAGTTTGCGATAGCCTCGTCAAACTTACCTTCCTTAAATAGGTTGTTGCCCATTGCGTTGTAAAGCTTAGGAAGAGTTTTTTCAACCCGGGTTTTAGTTGCGCCATCATTATATTTGATTGCAGATTCCTTAGCTTTTTCAAGGTTTTCAAGGGTGGCCTTTAGATCTTTTGCTTTGTACTTGGCCATTGCAACCTGAAAGTAAATGGTGGGGATTAACTCCTCGCAATTCTGCTTGGTCTCAGAGCCCTCTTCTCCCAACTGCTCGGAAATTTGTAGTGCCGATTGAATATCCTGTAATGCTTTTTCAGGATCTTGCTTGTAGTTTGTAGCGGCGTTGTTATATGCCTGAATGGCATCTTTAATGCTTTGTCCGCTTACTGAAATGGCACCCAATGCAAAAATGCCCAATAGCAAAAACTGTTTCACTAATCTTACTCTCATAGGTATTTGGTTTTAAATTGTGTTTTAAAATTTGTTAATGGCCTCAAAAATATCACATCCATTTAAAAAACAAAAATTAAGCCATAAAATTATCGTTTTTTGTTAAAAAATGTAGTAATCATATTGGAACATTCATTGGCGAGAACTCCGCTGATAGTTTTTGTTTTGGGATGAAGTATATTCTTAGCAATTAGTGAAAATCCTCGTTTTGGGTCAGGGGCACCGTAAACCAATTGACCAACCTGAGCCCAGTATAGGGCACCCGCACACATTGGGCAGGGCTCAATGGTAACATAAAGCGTACATTGATTTAAATATTTACCTCCCAGGTAGTTGGTTGCAGCGGTAATGGCTTGCATTTCGGCATGTGCTGTTGGGTCGCCAAGGGTTTCGGTCAAATTGTAAGCACGCGATACTATTCGGCCGTTGCATACAACTACCGCTCCAATTGGCACTTCGTCTTTTGCCAGTGCTTTTTGCGCTTCCTTTAGTGCTTCGCGCATGAAAAACTCATGATCCTTTGTGTTTTCCATATAAGATTTTGGCCAAATATATCAAAAAATATAGCGTAAGCATCGTTTTTTATTTTTACATTCGCAACCTGAAAATGGTATTAGATATGTACAGATCACATACTTGCGGAGAACTTAGAATTGCTCATGTAGGCAGCAATGTTACCCTTAGTGGATGGGTGCAACGTATCCGAAACCTTGGTGCAATGACCTTCATTGACCTTAGAGATAGGTATGGAATAACACAGGTAGTTGTTGACGACAGCTCTAGTAGCGATGTCAAGGAGGTTGTCAAGGAGCTTGGTCGTGAATATGTTATCCAGATTTCGGGCGAGGTGGTGGAACGGGCAAGCAAGAACAGCAAACTCCCCACCGGAGATATTGAGGTTAAGGCAAAAATAGTAAAAATACTCAATACCAGTGAGATACCCCCATTTACCATTGAGGACGAAACCGATGGTGGCGACGAATTACGAATGAAGTATAGGTATCTTGATTTACGTAGAAACCCGGTAAAGAACGCCTTACTATTGCGCCACAGAATGGCTCAGGAAGTTCGGAAATACCTTGATGCACAAGGTTTTATTGAGGTTGAAACGCCGTTCCTCATTAAATCGACACCTGAGGGTGCCCGCGATTTTGTTGTCCCCTCGCGAATGCATCCGGGTGAATTCTACGCTTTACCCCAATCGCCTCAAACCTTTAAGCAACTCCTGATGGTTGCCGGTTTCGATAAGTACTTCCAAATTGTGAAATGCTTCCGCGATGAGGATTTACGTGCCGACAGGCAACCAGAGTTTACTCAAATTGACTGTGAGATGTCGTTTGTGGAGCGCGACGATGTGCTCAACACCTTTGAAGGGCTGATTAAACATCTTTTTGCCCATGTTAAAGGCATAAATTTTGATGAATCCTTCAGACGGATGCCCTACAGCGAGGCCATGGAGAAGTATGGCTCCGATAAGCCCGATTTACGATTTGGGATGGAATTTGTTGAGCTGAGTTCCATTGTGAAAGGCAAAGGTTTTAAGGTTTTTGACGATGCTGAGTATATTGGCGGAATTTGTGCTACTGGGTGTGCGGGGTACACCCGCAAACAGCTCGATGAGCTAACCGAGTTTGTTAAGCGCCCTCAGGTTGGAGCCAACGGTTTGGTTTACATCCGCTATACCGACGAAGGCATTAAATCGACTATCGATAAGTTCTACACCCCGGAGGATTTAATGACCGTTGCCAATGCCATGGGTGCAAAACAGGGCGATCTCATTCTTATTCTTGCCGGCCAAAAGAAGAAAACGCTCTCAGCCCTTTGCGAGTTGAGGCTGGAAATGGGAAACAGACTTGGTTTACGGTCAAAGGATGTGTTTGTTCCGCTCTGGGTGGTTGATTTCCCACTACTGGAGTGGGACGATGAGGCACAACGATTCTTTGCCATGCACCACCCATTTACTTCGCCAAACCCTGAGGACATTCATTTGTTTAAAACCGATCCCGCCAAGATTAGAGCAAATGCCTACGACTTGGTGATAAATGGAGTAGAGATTGGCGGTGGCTCAATCAGAATTTATAATAGGGAACTCCAACAGATTATGTTCGATACTCTTGGATTTAC
>JAKPCT010000198.1 GCA_029553165.1 Bacillota bacterium | reverse complement strand
CAAGAATTATTACCGTTGTTGAATCAAGAAGTCGGAAGTATTGACGAACTGTTCAAAAGCTATGAAGAATTGGGTTTGATACTTTCGGACGATGTTATAAGAGCAAGCGAAGATTTAGACGACCAGTTGTCATTGCTTAATAAGTCATTCAAGGTTGCTGCGGTTAATATTGGAACGGTATTTATGCCCGCAATAAGCAATGTTGTTACAGGCTTGCTTGATTTAGCAAGAGGTTCGTCAGGTGCGGGCGAAACGCTCAAGACCGGAATAATTGATGCAATTAATGCGGTTATTGATTATTTGCCTAAAATCGGCGAATTCGCGGCAATGGTTATTCCGCTTATCGTTGATACGGTTGTATCGACTTTGCCGCAATTATTACAAGCGGCGATTGATATAGTTGTAACGCTTGCGGATATGCTTATCGAGTATCTGCCCGAATTGATACCAGCCGCAATCGGAATGATATTAACGCTCGTGCAGGGTTTGTTAAATAATTTACCGACATTGATTGATACGGCGATAGACTTAATACTTGCGATAGTTGACGGACTTATAAACTCGTTGCCGATAATAATTGAAATGGCACCGCAGATAATAGAAGCGTTAATAAATGGATTGGTATATGCCATGCCGAAATTGTGGGAAGCGGCGGTTGCTATTATAGTTGCGCTTGTGAATTATTTAACCGACCCGAACACTTTATTAACATTAGTGGGAGCGGGATTACAGATAATGCTTGCATTAGGCAAGGGTATGATTGATAATATCAAAAACATAACAAGCCTTATACCATCAATTTTTACATCGATAAAAAACGCATTTGCAAACAGCGGTTGGATAGACATTGGAAAAAATATGATTAACGGCATAATTACTGGCATAAAAAATGCTATTCCTGCGATGATTGAAACGTTAAAAGATGCTGGGCGTAAAGGACTTGATGCTGTAAAGGACTTTTTTAAGATAAAATCACCGTCTAGATTGTTCCGCGACGAAGTGGGCAAATATATTCCGCAAGGCATAGCGGTAGGCGTTGAAAACGAAATGCCTGAGACTGCGGATAGAATTAAAAAGTCGATTAAAGACAACACGGACGTTGACGATATGATTAACGGATTTAATACCGTTAGCCGTATGAGAGCAAATAACTCACAGCCGATACATTTAACTGTG
>JAKPCT010000195.1 GCA_029553165.1 Bacillota bacterium | reverse complement strand
GAGAGTGGCAATTGCCAGGGCATTAATCAACGAACCCGAGATTATCCTGGCTGACGAACCCATCGGCAATCTGGACAGTAAGACCGGTACCGAAATAATGCAGTTATTGAAACGAATCAATCAAGAATTTGGGAAAACCATCATCCAGGTTACACATTCAAAAGAATCTGCCGCCTACGGCGACCGTATAATTCATGTCAAAGACGGAAAGGTATGGGATGACCATGAAACGTAAAATAATCATCATTGCTAGTATTATCCTATTAATCGGAGTGGGAGTGGCAATAGTACTCTCCCAAAACAATAAAATTAAGAATAATCCAAACAATCAAGCGACAAAGTCAAAGCCTGCGGCAAAACCAAAACAGGTTGTCGAGGCATTTGGAATTGTTAAAGCCCGGGAATATAAGGATATCAACCTGGATTTCCCAGCCCAAATCGTAAGTGTTCCTGTAAAAGACGGTCAAAATGTATCGTTGGGTGAAATATTGATTCATTTGAATACTAATGACTTTCAGGCGATGATAAAAAGCAAAGAAAACGAACTCAACTCCGCCCGTTTTGAACTTCAGAAGTTGTCAAAGAGTCTTCGTGACGCCGAAGAAAGCTACGAAAAAGCCAAACGGCAACTGGCTGATAAAAAGTTACTCTACTCGCAAGGAATTATTTCAGAACAAGAAGTTGAAGATTTCGAAGATCTTGTGAAAGAACGTGAAAGAGCAGTCACCGATATTAAACTGGGGATCAGTTCCGCTTCAGGTGTCTCCGGAATAGAAGTCCAGGTAGAGCGGGTAGCAGTTCTTGAATATGATCTGAAACGAATGAAAGCAAAATTAAACCAGAGTTTCTTAAAGGGGAATACGATCATTTCTGACTTTCCCAATGCCGTAGTCTACGACATCAACTGTGCAGCCGGCTATTCGGTCGGAACAGGTGAACGTCAGGAAAAACTATTAAGTATTATGGATTTAAACAGTCTTTATGTCACAGCCGATGTCAGTGAAGAGTTTATTCGGGATGTTAAGCTTGGTGCAACGGCGGTAATCATTCCGGTATCGGATCCCGATCGCAAATACCATGGAAAAGTAATTAGAATCGCCGATATGGCCGTTAAAAAAGATGGTGAAACTACCATCGAAGTCGAAATCTCCATTGAAAATATTGACAGTTTCTTAAAACCCAATTTCAATGTCGATGTTGAAATCGCAAAATAGAACTAAAAAACAACACCCCATCTTGTCACAATTCTGGTGTTGTTTTTTAATTCACTGATTATTATTTGTATGGTTGGATCTTCAATAATTCATTTAAAGGAACAATTTGATAGCCTAATCCCCAAAGGGTATAAATTAGGTCTTCGGTTGCTTTAACCGTAGGCGTTAGGTCTTGTCCGGTCCCTCCCGCTGAATGGAGTAGAAT
>JAKPCT010000194.1 GCA_029553165.1 Bacillota bacterium | reverse complement strand
TCCAGCGCCTCTCGTCCATTGACCGCTAAATCACAATGACCATAAGGTTCCAGGTTGGCTTGCAAAACACGACGGCTGATATAATCATCTTCAGCAATCAAAATCTTCAGCGGCTTCACCACCGATCCCCCCTTACATCGTCAGAACAATTTCAGTTAAATCAGCAATCAACTGGTCAATCTCCCGCTGTAATAAATCAAACAATTGTAATTGAGTTTCCCACTCAATTACTGCTGCAGCTTCCTCAAACTGCCGGACTAAATCAATGGCTGACTGGGCATTAAAATAAACCAGACTCCCCTTTAATTTATGGGCAATAGCTTTCATCCCAGGCGCATCATGTGAAATGATACAGTTTCGAAGTGAGACTAACTTCGGTGGCGCCTCCTTTAAAAATACATTAATACACTCCTTGAGCACGACCTGATCGCCGTTAAATCGTCCCAATAAATCATTGAAATAACTGCAATTTTGACCGTCATCACTCGGAACAGCCAGATAACGTCTTAATAGGCCAAACAATTCGTTGGAGTTAATTGGCTTTGAAAGATAATCATCCATGCCTGAAGCTAAACATTGCTCCCGGACACCTTCCATTGCATGCGCCGTTAACGCTATTATCGGCAAGTGTCTGCCAACTTCTTGCTCGCCGGATCGAATTGACTTGGTAACCTCATAGCCATCCACTTCCGGCATTTGCAGATCAACCAGCAACAGGTCAAACTGTTCCCGCCCCAATAATTCCAATGCTTCACGCCCATTATTGACAATTGTCACGGTATAACCCTGTTTTTCAAGTAAAGCACGGATTAATTTCTGATTAATCAGATTATCCTCAGCTAACAAGATCTTAAATTGTGAGCGTTTCGCAATACGGTTAGCTTCTTGAGCTATGGTATCATTTTGGGTTACAGTCTCCGTTGGCAGCTCGGATACCTGAAGCCAGATATCAAACTCAAAAGTGCTCCCCACACCTTCCTGACTGTCAAATCGAATAGTTCCTCCCAACAACTCCACTAACTGTTTTGCGATTGCCAAACCCAGGCCCGTACCACCATACTTACGGGTACTGGAACCATCGACCTGGGAAAATTTCTGGAACAATAAATCCTTCTTATTGTCCGGAATTCCAATCCCGGTATCCGAAACTGTAAAACCAATATGAATTTTTGCTGCATCCATTTGCAGAATTTTGATTTGTAACTCAATTCGGCCTTGTTCAGTAAATTTAATCGCATTACCAAGTAAATTAAATAAAATCTGGCGGATTAATCCGGGATCTCCACATACAGCTTTCGGCAATTGCGGATCAATGGATGTAATAAAGCTTAAGCCCCGCTGTTTGGCCCTGATCGTAAATTCCTGTACTATTAATGTAATTACTTGCTGTAAGTCAAAAACCTGGTTATTGACTTTCAAATTACCAGATTCGATCTTCGAGATATCTAATATTTGATTGATGATTTCCAGTAGCGCTAACGCTGAGTGATGTACTAACTCCAAATATTCGCGCTGGACAGTGTTTAACTCTGTTTCCAACGCAAGTTCCGTCATCCCGATAATCCCATTCATCGGGGTCCGGATCTCATGACTCATATTGGCCAGAAATTCGCTTTTGGCCGCATTGGCAGCCTCTGCTTCTTCCTTGGCTTTTTGCAACTCTTTTTCAAATTGTTTGCGTTTCGTAATGTCCTCTTTGACCGCCAAAAAATGAGTTATTTCCTGATTGGCATTGCGAATTGGCGATATTGAAGCCAATTCCCAATAGAGTTCTCCGTTTTTCCGGCGGTTGCATAATTCACCCTTCCAGACGCCCCCGGCCAAAATCGTCTCCCACAACTCTTGATAAACAGTGTCAGACATCAATCCTGATTTCAGGATTCGCGGATTCTTCCCAATCGCTTCCTCTAATGCGTATCCGGTTGACTTTGTAAATTGGGGGTTAGCGTATTCAATATTGCCACAGACGTTTGTGATCACAACAATGATTGGGCTTTACTCTACCGCCAGCGCTAACATTTGTAATGAATAATTGGTCATATCTCCCTCATCACTTTTGATAGATCGTTGGTTCAATATAACCAAACCGGTGCTTTTTATTGATTAAACTTTCGGAATGGCCGATGAATAACAAGCCTCCCGGAACCAAAACTTGATAAAATTTATCCAGCAACACCTGCTGGGTCTGATTGTTGAAGTAAATCATTACATTACGGCAGAAGATAATATCGAATTTATTCCGAAACGGAAACGGACTGGTCAGGTTAAACTGCCGGAAAGTAACTAAACGCTTGATATCAGGTACTATCTCGTAAGAATCCGACTTTTTAATAAAGTATTTCTGCAAATAACCGGCTTGGATTTCAGACTTGATCTTCTCCGAATAACTACCCAAATTAGCTTTGACTAAGACACCGCTGCTAACATCAGTAGCCAAGATCTTGATCCTGATTGACGGCGGTAAGGTTTCCTTCAACGTAATCGCTAGCGTATACGGTTCTTCACCAGTCGAACAACCGGCGCTCCAAACCCGAATTTCCCGGTTATTCATAATCCGTTTATTCTTTTCAAGGATCCATCTTTGATTTTTGATTAGAAATTCAAAATGGTTGTTTTCTCTGAAAAAATCGGTCTTATGAATGGTTATTTCATCAATAAATTCGCGCCAGCAATCGGTGTTACGTTCTTTAGTTAGCAAGTTATAAAACTGCTCAACGGTGGCAACTTCATATTTGAACATCAGTTTGTTCAACTTAGCCTGCAACATCTCTTTTTTATTAGCCGAAATACTAATCCCTAATACCTGGTAGATTAAGCTGCTAAATTTATTAAATTGTTCGGTTGTTAGGCTAATCATCAACCTACCTCGTTAAAAATCCTGAGGATCATCTTCCAAAGGAATGATCTCTTCAGGAGATACAATCTCCAATTTATTATCTGCCGGATTTAGTTGCCGGCTTTTTGGTACCTGCTGTAAATAATTTTGATTATCAACTTTCGCACATAGTTAATGTGCAGTGAACATTGAAAAATCAATAGTTTTGGGCAATAAAGAAGTTCAAGAAACCTCTTATATGTGATATAATAGAAGTGAATAAAACCCATTAAAATCAACACTTTGGAGGTTCT
>JAKPCT010000186.1 GCA_029553165.1 Bacillota bacterium | reverse complement strand
CTTGGATAATCCAAACATCGAGCCTTTTGGGGTTCGGGTTGGATTGCAAATTATATTCTAAATCTTTAAGCATGGATTTTGATTTCAATCGGTTAATAAGCAGGGAAAACACCTCGTGTGTGAAGTACGATTTAAGGCAGGTGATTTTTGGGAACCCCAACGTTTTACCTATGTGGGTGGCCGATATGGATATTCCGGCGCCCGATTTCATTATCGATGCACTACGCCAAAGGCTAAACCATCCGGTTTTGGGTTACACCTTCCGCGATAACCATTACCATAACGCCATTACCTGGTGGTATAAGCACCTCCATGGTTGGGACATTGATACAGCCTGGATTGATTTTTGTCCCGGGGTGGTTTCGGGTTTAAGCCATGCCATTAGGGCTTTCACCAAGCCCGGCGATGCAGTAATTATTCAACCCCCGGTTTATCGGCCTTTCTTCACTACCGTGTCGGCAAATAATCGCAAACTTGTTTTAAATCCGCTGATTGAGAACAATGGCCAATATACCTTCAACTACGATTTGCTGGAAAAGCAGGTGGCGCAGGGCGCCAGGATGTTAATTCTTTCCAACCCCCATAACCCCATAGGAAAGCTTTGGAGCAAGGAGGAACTCCTTAAGCTTGGCGAAATCTGTATCAGGTACAACCTGATTATTGTTTCGGACGAGATACACTCCGATTTGGTTTTTGAGGGTAATACGCATTTTTCAATTGCTTCGCTTTCGGAAAAACTTGCAGCTAGTACCATTACATTTGCATCGATAAGCAAAACCTTTAATCTTGCCGGATTAGCCAGTGGCTTTGTTATTATTCCTAACCCTGAACTTAAGGCAAGGTTTGCTGCTGAGCTGGAGGCCAGCGGGGCAGGCATGGGTAATATTTTTGGGTTTGAGGCTTTAAAAGCTGCATTTACACCGCAAGGCGAGGAGTGGTTGAAAAAGTTTATGCAACACCTTGATTCCAACTGGGATTTTCTTAGTAGAGGAATTTCAAGGTTCAGCAAGATTAAGGTTCATAAACCCGATGCCACTTACCTTGTTTGGGCCGATTTCCGTGAAACCAATTTAACCGACGACCAGCTAAACAAACTTCTAGTCCATGAAGCGGGTTTGGGATTTAGTCCCGGAACTGAGTATGGCCAACAGGGCTTAGGTTTTCAACGCATCAATATTGCCTGCCCTGTTCAAACCATTGAGCTGGCTTTGAAAAGGCTCGATAAAATAGCCAAATACTTGGTGTAATAGGCAAACCGTTAATCATCGTTAAAATTCTTCACCGTTTCATTGAACCAAAATGCATCTCCATCGGTTTATGATGTAGATACTATTGACATTATACCTTTTTTTGACTATATTTATACTGTAAATGCCGCCTATATATGCGTTTTGCTTTTATATCGATATTAACTTTTACTTCATTGCTCGGTTTTGGATTTACCGATATTTACGATTTAACCAGTATTTCATCAAAGCTATCGGAGCTCAACGACCAGATTAAGCAGGAGCAGTATGGCAAGGTTAGCGGCATTGTGGTGCTAAATAAACGAGGGAAACCCATTTTTGAGCAGTACTATGGCTTCAATAACAGGAATAGCCTTAACCCGATTAGTTCAGTTACCAAGAGCATCACATCAATAGCCTTGGGCCTTTGTATCGATAGGGGTTTGATTGCATCAGTTGATGAGCCTGTTGCAAGGTTTTTCCCAGAGTACCAAAAGCAATTGGCCGTAAATCCTGCCCTGAAAATTATCACCTTAAGGCATCTTTTAAATCAAACAACCGGGCTAAAGTGGGATGAATGGTTTT
>JAKPCT010000185.1 GCA_029553165.1 Bacillota bacterium | reverse complement strand
CTAACACCTAACTGCTCCAGTTCGGCAGTGGTGGCAGCTACACCCTGTCCGTTGATATCTAAGACGGCTTTGCCATCAGTAATCCGTAATATTTTAACGATGATCCCATTATCGGAAGCGATCCAAACTCCTTTGGCGCGATCGTAATATCCGACCGGGACGGCGCTGCCAACGGGGAAGTTTAAGAAGTTTTCCAGATAGAAATAGACCGGTTTGTTAAACTCAACAGTTTCAAAACCGTCAGCAGCCAGTTCCACACAGTAGGTATAGGCAATCTGTGGCGGGAGTTGGGCTGGCATTGCTGCCGGGCCGTTATCGCCTACGGTGTATTCGGTCGCCCGGATGTTAAGGGTTGTCTGATTGGTTCCTTTGGCTTTGATCCCTTCGGGGAAGATGATCGTTGCCTGGCGGGTCCCGTCTTTGTCGGTGATTAAACTGCCACGGGCGACCTGGGTTTCGGTAGCGTTCATCTTAATTGGGGTTACCACCGGATCACTGGTGATCAAAACAACATCTGCAACTACTGCATAGTCCTGCCATGGTACGTCTACCTGCCGTTGTGCACTTAAGTAGCCTGATTTCTCATAGTTAACGGTTAAGTAGCCGCCGCCGTTTACGGCCAGGTCAAACATACCGTCAGCGCGACTGATGGTTTGTCCATACTCCGGATGGTTTAAGATTGTTATTTTAACACCCGGTAAGGGTTGATTGTTGCGATCAAGCACCCGGCCACGGATCACTGCTGCCCGGTGGGGTTCGATCGTCTCCGGATCGATTCCGGTCTGGATTGGATTTGGACCGCTATACAGGAAACCGGTTGCGGTCTTCATATCACTGACGATGGTTGGATCCAGCTCCGGTGCTACGGTTGCCGGATCGGGTGGCAAGTTGGTCTCCTCGCCTTTGACGGTAAAGGTGGATTTGGCAGTCAGTCCCTGATTACCGGCCCGATCGTTGGCGGTGACGGTGATCGTATGACTGCCGGCGCTGTATTCTGCTACCGGAGTATAGGTTAACCGGTTGGTGTCGGGGTTATAGGTCCCGGTGATCGTTTTGCCGTCTAAGATTAATTGAATGCTGTTAGGATTGATCCCGGAAAGATTGTCGGTTAACTCGGCAACAATCTCTAGCTTACGGTCGCTGACAATGGTTCCGTCAGCCGGTTGGATGATCGTAACCAGTGGTAAGGTTTTGTCAATATTGAGCGTTACGGTTTTGGTACTGGTGTTACCGGCATTATCGGTTGCCGTACCGGTTACTGTTTGTTTGGCTCCTTCGGTGATAAGCGTGATCTCCGGTGTTACGTCTTTGACGCCGGAGAGCATGTCCAGTGCTTCAAAGGTAATCCTGACATTGCTGTTATTCCAGCCAAATTCATTTGCAGCCGGGTTGAGTTGAGCACTGATCACCGGAGCGGTTTGGTCGATCTTGACGGTGACCGTCTTGGGGGTCTCGTTATTACCGGACCCATCTTCGGACCAGTAACTGATATCATAGATTCCTTCTTCGTTAAGTTGAATCAGGTTACCGGTATTTTTAGCGCCCTGATTGATCTGATAGTAGGTAGTAGCTTGTCCGTTATCAGCGGTTAAACGGATCGTTACCGGTTGATTGACCCATATACCGTCAGCTTGAAAATCATGGCTGGTGGTTGGTTTGGTCCCGGCAATGATCACTTCAACCCGATCCCAATCAACATAGGTTGTGGCAATGGGGTTAAATGAATAGTCATTCAGCTGATTAAAGTTTGACCAGTCTTGTTTGGCAAAACGGCAGTGCAGTTCGACACTTTGACCGGGCTTAAGCTGTCCTGCTGCGGATTTGAATCCAATCTCCAGGTAATAGTCGGCATTACTCTGTGCCGGTTCCAGCTTAACAAAGGTTCCGGTAACATTCCCGTTACCGGCACTCGACCAGTCACACCAGAAGTTTTGCGGTTTTTCGCCATCAATGGTGTAAAAGTAGCGGAGTTTGACTTTCGAGAGATCAATAACTTCTGACCCGGTATTGGTCAGTTTAAACCACGGAAAAACTGTATTGATCTCTGAGGCCCGGTTTCCGTTGTACATCTGAACTCTAAGCGCCGGTGCTGCGGCAAACAGCGACAAGGTGCTTAAAGTCAAAATTCCAATTATCAAGAGACAAAAGGTTAGTTTAGTGATAAATTTCATAATCCATCCTCTCCCCAAATTGACATTATTTATTTTCTTTTGCATTTTGCGATATTTTTTGAAAAAACTATTAAATTACATAACAAAAATTAGTATATTATTTTGTACTATGATTGTCAATTATTGGTTGAAAAAGATTTTGTTGCTATTTTATTACAATTATTAGGGCTGACCAGTTTGTATCAAAAAGAAGTATGATGACGCATAAAGAGACAACACTAATAACACAATATTTAGAAGTTAATTAAAATACAGCAAAGGAGCAATTATGGGCAGTATTGTAGAAATCTCAATCAGGGCGACCATTGGATTTTGCGTTTTATTGTTTTTGACAAGAATATTGGGTAAGAAACAGATGGGACAACTGACAATATTTACTTACATTAATGGAATTGCTTTAGGGAATATCGCGGGAAACATGGTCGTCGACAAGGATATTTCAATAATTGACAGTATTACCGGGCTTACCGTGTGGGTTTTGCTGACAATAATAGTTGAAGTCCTTAGTTTAAAATCGGCGAAGGCAAGAACAATTCTTGACGGCGAACCTGCTATTGTAATAAAAAAAGGGAAAATCATGTATGACGTTCTTACCTCTCAAAGATTGAACATTGATGATTTAACCATGCTGCTTAGGACCAATAATGTCTTTTCCATCAAAGATGTGGAATATGCCATCTTGGAACCAAATGGTCAGCTAAGTGTCCTAAAAAAACCTGAAATAGAGCAGGTTACCAAAAAAGACTTAAATTTACCCCCCAGGACATCCTGTATATCCCGACTGAAATTATCGTAGATGGAAAACTGGTAGAAAAAAACCTTAAAGAAATTGGGCAAACCTGTGAATGGTTATACCAGAAGCTTAAACAAGCAGGTTTAAACTCTGTTAGTCAGGTGATTTATGCTGAAGTGCAAAGTGACGGCAGTCTCTATATAGATAAAAAAATTAATTAAAATCTGTTTAGATTGGATATTGTTATTAAATTTTTTCTATGTTATAATACTGCCAAACGGTAGGTAGTTTTTGGAGGGTACTATGAAGAAGAATGAAATATTAAACAAAGCATTGGAACTATTCGCTAATCAAGGATATTTCGGTACCAGTATGGATGATATTGCGAAAGCCGTCGGAATTAAGAAAGCTTCTTTGTATTCACATTACTCAGGTAAGGAAAGTATCTTTACAGCAGTGTTTGACAATATTTTAGCTGATTATTCTTTGTTTATTAATAATTTGACAGCTTACAACGAAAACATTGGTTGTCAGGAAAAATTAACAGCTATTTTCGCCGGCTATATTAAGAACTGTCAAAATAATGTCAAAATGGCCTTTTGGGATCGGTACTATTATTACCCCCCAGAATACTTAAAAGAATATATTCAGAAAATGACCTACGAAATTGAAATGCTCTTGATCGAAAAAATTACTGCAATTATCGAATTGGGAATCAAAAACCGGGAAATTATTGATCGCGAGGCCCATGATCTGGCTTTGTCTTTCTACTATATGATGATCGGTTTTTCAATGGCAATTAAGTTTTATGATGAACAAGACATTGATAAAGATATTGCCAAATGTATCACCGTATTTTTAGATGGGATCAGAATTAAAACTTAATTTTTTATGATATCAAACTACCTAACGGTAGGTTGTATGATTGATTAACCATCAAATTTAAGAAGGAGGAATTATACTATGAAAGAAAACTACAGACGAGTTCTTGGCCGATCCGGTATTGAGGTTAGTGCATTAGGACTAGGCTGTTGGGCAATCGGCGGACCATTTATTTTAGATGGCAAGCCTGATGGTTGGGGCGAAATTGACGATAACGAGTCAATCAAAGCAATCCACAAAGCTATGGATCTCGGAATAAATTTTTTGGATACTGCTGATTGTTATGGAGTAGGCCATAGTGAAACAGTGATTGGAAAAGCAATTAGCGGCAGAAGGAGTAGCGTAGTGATCGCCACCAAGTTTGGGTATTTTGGCAACGAAGCGACCAAGACCTTATCTGGGACCAATGTAACACCAGATTACATCGAAAGAGCTTGTGACGCTTCACTAAAAAGACTCAATACTGACTACATTGATCTCTATCAAATTCACGTCGGGAATTTATTAATTTCGGAAATTGAACCGATCTGTAATACTCTTAATCGACTGGTTGCAAAAGGCAAGATTCGTACTTATGGCTGGAGTACCGATCTTCTTGCTGCTGCTAAATTAATTGCAGAGCGAACTAATTGTTCCGCCATTCAACATACTTTAAATGTTCTAAACGATTCTCCCCAATTGATCCAATTTTGTGAAGCCAACAATCTCGCCAGCATTAACCGTAGCCCTTTAGCAATGGGTTTTTTAAGTGGTAAATTTACTGCCGATTCTTTGCTAACAAATGATGACGTGCGTGGTGCCGGCCATTCCTGGGTTCCATATTTCAAAGATGGCAAGCCGGTGCCGGAGTTTTTACAAGCGCTTGATGCAGTTAAAGAAATCTTAACAAGTAATGGTCGTACTCTGGTTCAAGGGGCTCTAGCCTGGATCTGGGGCAAAAGCAACTGCACGATCCCTATTCCCGGGTTTAAAACGGTCAAACAAGTTGAAGAGAATGCAACAGCGATGGAGTTTGGCCCTTTATCATCAGGACAAATCAATGAAATCGAAGAAATATTAAGTAGAATGAAACGATGATATCAACTCTAGTAAAAACGCCCAGTACAGTGCTGGGCGTTTTTTAATATCAAACTTAAAATTTAAAAATACATTTATTACTCCATCAACAATCTGGCTAATTTCCGTTTCCAGTCAGTAATCGGTAAATATTTTAATGGCGGATCAAACCACAAAACCTTCTCCTGGACACTCTTAAAGTGGCTGAAGGTATCAAAACCAAATTTACCGTGGTAATTGCCCAGGCCACTGTCCTGAACCCCTCCAAAGGGGAGATTATTATTGCAAAGATGCATAATGGTATCGTTGATCGTTGCTCCACCATAACTGATGGTACTGTTAAAATACTTAATTAACCGCTTGTCCTTGGTAAACAGGTAAAAAGATAATGGTTGCGGATATTGCCTGATCCATGCTACTGCTTCAGTTTCATTTTCAATCTTAATCACCGGCAAGATCGGCCCAAAGATCTCCTCCTGCATCACCGGATCAGTCGCCGCAACATCAACCATGATCGTTGGGCTGATGATCCGTTCCACTTCATCTACTACACCGCCATAATAAACCTTTTCTGGTTCAATCAACCGTTTCAGCCGCTCGAGGTGGCGCTGATTGATGATCCTTGGAAACAACTCATTATTGGACAGATCGTCACCCAAAATTGTTGCAAACTCTTGCTTTAACGCTGCCAATAGCGGTTCATAAAGCTCATGATGGACTAACAGATAGTCAGGAGCAACACAGGTTTGACCGGCATTCATCAGTTTACCCCAGGCAATCCGGCGCGCGGTTATTTCTAATGGTGCGTCTTTCCAGACCACTACCGGACTCTTACCCCCCAGTTCCAAGGTAACCGAAGTCAGATGCTCGGCAGCCGCCCGCATCACTATCTTGCCAATCGCCGTACTCCCAGTGAAAAATATTTTATTAAACCGCTGTTTAAGCAATTCGGTGACTGTCTCCACTCCCCCATTGACTACATGGAAAAAATCACTCTCAAAGTTATTGTTGATCAGGTCCGCGAGGACTGTGGCCACCCGTGGCGTTAACTCACTCGGCTTGATGATTACAGTATTACCGGCAGCAATTGCCGCAATTGCCGGCATCAAACTGAGTTGATAGGGGTAATTCCAAGTACCGATGATTAAGGCACTGCCATAGGGTTCGGGAATAATATAGCTTGTACCAGGCATGTTTGCCAGGTTAGTCGGTACCCGTTTTGGCTTCGCCCAGCGTGGCAATTTGGCGATCATCGTTTTTATCTCGTGATAGATTATTGATAATTCCGTTATATAAGTAAGGTAATCCGACCTTTTAAAATCTTGATCAATCGCCTCATACAATTGTGCTTCATTTTGACGGAGCAATTGTTCCAGTTTTCTTAGTTGCGCAATTCGAAACGGTAACGCTCTGGTCTGTCCTGTCGCAAAAAAATCCTGTTGTTTTTTGACTAGCAAATCAATATTCAACTTTTAGTCTCCTTATTTATTTTTCGAAGCTCATCGCTAGCAACTCACAATTCACTCGTTAATTGGGGTATATCCGGTTTCTGCTATCAGATACTGCCCCTGTGGTGATAAAATCCAGTCAATTAGCTTTTGCGCATTTGGATTAGGACTACCGGCAGTCACCGCATAAATGGTTGCCGTAAACGGATAGGCCTTGTTTCTGATCGTCTGCCGTCCGGGATTGATTCCATTGATCTTCAATAATTTGATTTCATTATTCTTAACCATCTTCGTTGCAAAATACAAAAACGAATAGCCAATCGCATTACGATAATTTTTATAATTGGCGGTTCGGGCGATGATCCCACCCATTCCTGCGACAACATTTTCTTTGGGCGGACTCATCAAAGTCTTTCCTTCCATGATCCGCTGCAGCATTGTCTGGCTGCCACTGTTTTCCGGTCGCTGAAACGCTCTGATCTGCTCATTTCTGCCGCCGACTTCCTTCCAGTTGGCGATCGCTCCGGAATAGATCGCTTGAATCTGGTCAACCGATAAATCAGCGACTCTATTTTTCGAATTAACAAAAAACACAAATGCCTCATACCCGATTGGAGTTAATTGCAGTTCGATCCCTTTACTTTTCGCTTCTTCCAATTGTTGCTGCGACGGTCCGGCTACAAAAATAAGATCAACTTCGCCGTTGATCAATCTACTGTAAGCATTACTGGTTTTGGTACAGGTAACTTCACTGTCACGAAAATCATATTCTTTCTTAACATACGTAGCTTCAACAAATGCCGCATATAACGGATAAAGCGCGGTAGCGCCATCGATTCTTGGCAAATCAGCTTCTAATCTTAGAGTCGCTTGTTCAGGTAAGCGGGCAATCTTATTACCTACCTCAAATGGTTGATATTCTCTTAAATCCGGTTCCTCTTCTTTTATGGTAATAACACTGCGATGGTAAGCTTGATTGATCTCGAAACCAATGATAATTAACCCACAAAGCGCTAAAAAAGTTAATACCCCAAACTTCAAAACTTTGGGCCTAAAATTAAAGATCCACAAAATGATGGCAATAATTAATCCCAGGACAATCACAGCGATCATTGGGGCATAAAAATTACCATTTACATTAAACGCAGCAAAAACCAATCCGATAAATCCAACATATAATAAAGCAATTATGGCAATTATTCCAATCAAAATCCTAATCCAGAGATTAAGCCGACCATTACCCATTAGTAATTACCTTTCCTGTGGGCAATCATCTCAATCTCAACTTTGGCACCTAACGGTAATGCTGCCACTCCAATGGTTGTCCGCGCCGGATAAGGCGCAGTGAATTGTTCCTGATAAACCAGGTTCATTAATGGAAAATCATTCATATCAACCAGATAAACATTTACTTTAATAACATCATCCGGTGTCAGACCGGCTGCCTCTAAAACACTGAATAAATTGCGAAAACATTGCTTGGTCTGCTCAGCAATCTCACCCTCAACCAATTTACCGGTAGCCGGATCAAGCGGGGTTTGTCCGGAAAAATAGACCAAATCGCCGGCTTCCACCGCTGGTGAATATGGTCCAACTGAGACTACGTTTTTAGCGCTATAAGTTTTCCTTCCCATATGTATTCCCCTTTTTTGCTATTATCTAGTAATTTGATAACTATATTATAACATAAGAAACTACATTTTAAATTAATAAACAACATAAATATAACACAAACCAAAAACAGCTGCAGTTATTTTATTTTAATACCATATACAATTGAATCAACCAAGGTAACGTTGGAAAAATTAGCTGAATTGCAAATATATTCTTCGGCAACAGCTTTCGGCCCGGGATAATAACAGAAATCATGCAGCGCAATAACCCCACCTTGAATCACTTTAGGGTACCACAACTCAAAATCCTGCTTCACTGCTTCATATTCATGAGCGCCATCGATGAAAATTAATCCGATTGGTTCATTAAAGTTTGAGGCTGCTGCAGCTGATGTCTTTAAAACCGGCACTACTAAATTATCCACTTTCATCTGCTTGATATTTGCCATAAATTCATCGTATGTCCAAACCTGGCCATACCGTCGACGATGTTCGGTATTACCGGTATGGGGATCAATGGCGAAAACCTTGACTTGATTACCAGCTTGTGAACCAAGTGCTAAACAGACAGTCGAACGGCCTTTCCAGGAACCGATTTCAACAATCACTGTATTACTAGGACATTGTTGAGCCAAATTATAGAGTAACAATGCTTCCTGATCTAACAACCAGCCTTCAATATGGGAAATCGCCTTTAACAAATCCACCGCTCACCAGTCCTCCAATCTAGAACCCCGCAAACAACACTACTCAATCACCTAACGTAACGTGCTTTAATGTTATTAATTGTTGCTTGTTGTTCACCCCTCTGCGTCTGACAGATCTGTCCCGGATGAATCCGGTATTTGAGTAATACTTCCGGAATATTAGCCAGTTTGGTTACATTTGCCGCCCGGAACCAAAGTTCATAGTCTTCGGCATGAGGATAATCATGACTGTACCACAACCCATACTTACGGACCACTGCAGTACGGAACATCACGGTCGGGTGCGCCATCGGACATAAAATCGGCAAATGGGCTTTGATCTCCGCATCTGTAACCGGGAGTCTGATTACATCACTAAGGCCCATAAAATACTCAATCCAAGTCCCACAAATACCAACATCCGGATGGCGTTCCATATAAGCGACCTGCCTTAACAACCGCAGTGGCAAACTGATATCATCAGCATCCATTCTCGCGATATAATGTCCGCGCGATTGTTCTATTCCCCGGTTCAGCGTATGGATCAAACCCAAATTTCGTTCGTTATGTATCAGACGAATCCGTCGATCATTGTAGGATTTAATAATACTGACACTACCATCGGTAGAACCATCATTTATAATTAGAAATTCAAAATTACGATAAGCTTGATTTAAAATACTCTCAATTGCTTCACGTAAATAACGCTCTGAATTAAAAACCGGCATCAGGACGGTTACTTTGACCACAATCCCAACACTCTCCTTATCAAATCAAAAATCACTTATTAAATATTTTTTTATAATACAACCAGGTCTCTTCTAATCCATCATCCAAGCTTATCTGCGGATTCCATACAAGTTCTTTCCGGGCTTTGTCGATGTTCGGGCAGCGCACTTTAGGATCATCCTGCGGTAATTGTTTAAAGGTGATTTTGGAGTGGGAGTGAGTAATTTTGATTATTTTTTCAGCTAATTCAAGGATCGTTATCTCATAGGGATTTCCTAAATTTACGGGCCCTGTAAAGTCATCCCTGGCATGCATTGTTTTGATCAATCCGGCAACCAGATCACTGATAAAACAGAACGAACGGGTTTGTTGCCCATCACCATAAATCGTAATGTCATCATTTCTAATTGCCTGTAAAAAGAAGTTCGGAATAACACGGCCATCATTCTCGTTCATTCTTGGCCCATAGGTGTTGAAGATCCGAACCACTTTAATATTGACGCCATATTGACGCTGATAAGCAAAACAAAGCGCTTCCGCAAGCCGCTTACCTTCATTGTAACAACTTCGAAGCCCAATCGGATTGACATTTCCCCAGTAATCTTCTGTTTGAGGGTGTTCTAATGGGTCTCCATAGATCTCTGAGGTTGATGCTTGAATCACTACCCCATCAGCCTCTAGCGCCTGCTTCAAAATATTATCTGTACCATAAACCGAGGTTTGAATAGTTCGGACCGGATCGGTCTGATAATGAACCGGTGAGGCCGGACAAGCCAGATTAAAATAATATTTGGCCCGGAGAGAAGTTTGTCTGATTACATCATGGGGATATAGCTTAAATAACTTGGACTGAAAGAGATGGTTAATATTTTGCAACTTTCCGGTCGAAAAGTTATCCAGGCAAATTACCTGATAGCCTTCCTGAATCAATCGTTCACATAAATGCGAACCTATAAAACCTGCTCCACCTGTAACCAAAACTTCTGCCATCAGCATCTTCTTCCTATACTCATTCTTTTAATCTACTAACTACTTCCAAGTTATGATTGGCTGCAACGAAATGTGTTGTTAAAAAAGCAGAGATTAATTAGGATTTACGAACATAAATATAGAGAAAAACAATTTTGAGCGAGGTATTCAATGGATACAATCTCGGTTATCATTCCCACCTGGAATCGGGCTTCGTTTATTAAAAGAACAATTAACAGCGTCTTGCGTCAAACTTTATCTCCTGTTGAAATAATTATTTGTGACGATGGTTCGACTGATAACACCAGAGAAATAGTTGCGGACTTAGCAGCTAACCACCCTAATCTAATCTGGCTGCCCGGAAAAAGAGGCGGACGTCCGGCAATCCCCAGAAACAGAGGAATTAAATTCTGCACCGGTGAATGGATCGCGTTTTTGGACAGTGATGATTACTGGCTCCCGACTAAGCTCGAAAAACAATTACAGACTGCTAAATCATTATCGTTGAAAGCAGTCTGTTCCAATGCTTACCGCTTCATCCCTGACTCTGGTAAAGTTAGTCTGTTATTAGATTACAATCAGATGAAATTATCGTTTGAACAACTATTAGCCTGTAATTATGTAATCTGCAGTTCTGCAATGTTCCACCGTTCGCTGCTTGATCAAATTAAACTCTTTCCTAAAAATAAAGAATTAAAGGCTTTGGAAGATTACTCTTACTGGTTACGGATTGCCTCAATTACTAACTTTGCTTATCTTCGCGAACCCTTATTGGTCTATCGCGACAACCCAACAACGAGTATTCGCGGGACAGCCATTCAGGATGTCTGGGAACAACGCCGGCTGGTGATGAAAAATCTGATGTCCTGGGGGAAAAAAGGCAGATTAACCGCCGAACAATTCAACAAAGTCAACCAGTGTTATCAGGAAGCCTTAAACCGGAAGTGAGCTTTTAGATCTTTAGCCAATATTCCGGTAATAAATCTTGCGTACAATGTTCAGGTGTATTAAACCACTTTTGGGGGGCAATCACAATCCGATCTGGATGAGTCCCCAGCCAGGCCCCCCACCAACTAAAAGAACTATTGGCAATAATATGGTGGCGGCAAGCGCTCATCAACCGTAAATCCTGCTCCGGCCAATTAGCGTTATTATTAATAATCGTAACCGGATAATTGATATGGAAATTTTCCCGAACCCAGTCCCATTCATCCGAAAAGATAAAGAAATGGGGATTACCGACCCGCTCGGCAATGAGCGCGACAGCCTGATAATAATATTCAAGGGAACAAACTCCGTGATACTGATTGGCGCTCGGATTAGTAACATAATCGCCTCTGCGAATATGAATGGCAACAGCATTACAACTTTGAATCTGATTTAAGTGCCGTTCATTCTCACCATTTACCGGTTCCCGTACAATAAATTCATTACGAATGATCCCTTCGATATCTTTAAAATACTTCTCACTTTGCCAGTAACCATCCAGGTAAACATCGCTTCCTAACTGCAAGATCTCCGGGTCAAAATGAAAATGCCGTTCCCGAATCCAATGACGGTTTTTTAAATCATCGATCTCTTCATCAGTAGCTACTGACTCGATAATATTTAGCGGATTTAAGTGATAACTCCGCAGTTTATATTCCCGGAAAGCAGTGATATCGATCTTTAAAAGTACTCCGTGATGATGGGCTAACCGGCGACCAACAGCATATTGAAACAGTTGGTTACCCATTCCGCCAATCAGTTTGGTAATAATCATCAAGTCAACCCCCTCTTAAAGCACCATGATCCTTATCCAAGGCCAGGATAATCCGTCGAAACGGTAGATTTTGCGCCCAGGAAGCTTCCGGGAAACAATAAGACGGATTCAAAGTTAAAGTTGGCGGATTATTGATCAAATACCGGTTTAAGTGACTCTCATCATGCCAAACAGCAGTATAGCCGCGCTGTTGATCGAGTTTAATATTGTTGGAGATTACCCGAGCCATCTCCAAAAAGACATTACTCCTGCCACCATTAAATCCACCTGCATAATAAGTCCCACCTTCATGCGGCCTTACGTATGCAGTTGAAATTGGATTCGTCTCATATGGCAGGTTAGCCCGAGGTGAATTCCAGTAACCCGGATGCTGGGTCGCAACCCGATCACTTAAGATCTCCGGTCCAACATGGTCCACAAACAGCATATCCGCATCACAATAATAGAGATAATCCATGCCTTGTAACAGTTTACGATGGTTTAAAAAGATTTCATAACGTTTCAGAGTCATTCCCGGCCAAGGTTCATGGCGTAAATAAATCCGGACCGGCCCCGCAAACCCGACCTGATTGGTAAAGAGAAACATTCGGCGCTCAATTCCCGGTTGATTGAGAAAATATTGCTGCATTGACTGATAAAGTTGATGCGCAAACTGAATATATTTATTAGTGGCAATAACTAATAATCCGACTTTCATCATTCTAACTTAACCTCGCTATTTTAGATTGACTCCAACCAACACTCCAAAACCGGCATCTCTTCTGCTAATACTATTCCTTTAGCAACCAAACATTCATAAGCATTATAAAGATTATCTACCATACTGGCGTTACTGCTGATTACTCCTGCTACCCAATCAGGAATCATCTCGGAGAAAAGGTAGCCTGGTAATTCCTGGACAAAATCATTTTGTAAGTTATGAGCATTCCGCCTTTGATAGACTGAAGCACTGCAAAAACCCAAGTGCAGATCGTTGGCCCATAAGATCGGTTGCGCCACGAAACTCCTTAAGATATCGGTAAAGCGAAACGTTGTCGTAGTCGGTAAATAGAGTAACGGAAATACTTCTTTAGTAAACAAGGTATTCTGTGAATTAAAGGGACAGAGCGTGCCTGGCGCCAAAATAAGTGGTCTTCGCTTTTGAAAGAATATTGTTTCACCTCTGGTCAGGCGAAAGATGGCATCAACATCCGGATCCTCATTCGCTAGCCCTTGCCAAATTGAAACTTTAAGCGTGGTCCGATGGTAATCGGTAACCTTCTGCCGGATCCGGGTTAACGGTAGCCCCCGCGGCCAAACTGATTGTGTGCCAAAATAAGAGTAGACATTGACAAATCCCTGGTCCGCTTCGGTTAAATTGAAACTACCTTCAAAATCAGGGAATCCCCAATTCGGTAATGGAATATTATCATCATCAGTATCAACAATTATTTCCGCTCCTGCCTGAATTGCATAAAGATAGCCAATCATCTTGCGGGAGTAATGGTTCCAGGGAATACTGCTGACAAGTTTTGAATTCCACTTTTTTTGGTACTCGACCGAAAGATACAAGCTATCATCATAATGCCAGTCAGACGGCGTCTTTAAATCACCGACTACAATTAATGAATACTCCTCTTGTTGTGAATATAACTGGACTGCCTTTGAAGGTTGGTAAATTGTAGTGATCACAATCGTTCGTTTAAGCGCACCATTTTCCATCACAGTCTCCATTGCGATAATTTTACCGGATGAATATAAAGCTGGTTGGATTCAAAAGATTGCAATAAACTTGGTAAATTATAGTTAAATCTTTGTAACTTCTCAATCCGCTGCGCATCCCAATATTCTGTGCCCTCCCAGTTTATATGCGCTTCGGTGTTAACCGCGTTACAACTCATCAATAACGCCGTTGGAACGGCAACTTCTACAAACAGATTAATGGAGGCAAATAATCCGCAATAGTGGGCAAAGAGATTGAAAGCTTCTGCCGGGACAACAATAAAATCTGAATAACCGTAGACTAACGGATAGGCGTAATAATCACCAAATCTGGCAACCAATCCGGTTAATTCGGCAGTATAACCGTCAGGTTGGGTGGTTGTTTGTTGGTATTTCGCCAGATGTTCTTTGTTAATTGGAACCCATGGGATCCCGTGTCTACCAATCAGTTGAGCTGCCGTTTCTGGCCTTGGCAGAATCCCATTATATTGTGCTTTAGAAATTGCCGCAAATGCTGGCATCGTATGCATCCAACCATTATGAAATCCGTGCGCTAAAGGTATTGCTTCCTTGATGTAACCAACCCCCGGTTTTAAATTTAAGATGCCCAAAATATTTCCTGCGTTAAGGCTGGGATTGAGTAACAGGTCATCGGCACAAAAGATAAAATGGCTAAACGGATTGTTCCGAATTCTGGGATAGACCTCGGCAAAGTAGCCCTGGAAAATATCACTGCGGCAATGAACTGCAAAGATATGCGGCGAATCAGGCACAAACGGAACCAGATAATCCAGGTCCGGGAACCGCCCCCGGTACAACTGCTCTAACTTGGGGATATTCTCTACGAAAGGTTGATTAAAGACAATCATTAAAGAAGCTCTCATCGGCAAATCCTCGCTATCCAATTGATATTAATAACTCATTTTAGGGTTAATAAAAATACCGGTTAAATCATTACTGAATCATCTGGCTATGAAAGTTGACATGTTAACAGACAACCGGGTAAGTGTATCGTGGAATCAGCAAACAGTTATCCATCCCAATCATCTTTGCATCGATAAATCAATTGTTTCACCTGCATTTTTACATATTAAGCCTAAAAACCTAATACTATTTTGTAATCAAACAACATAGCATTACCTCGTTATCAATTCTTTATTTGCCAAAAACCACTCATACGTCTGTTTAATCCCTTCTTTCAATGAAAGCTTTGGCTTCCAACCGATACCGGTAATCTTCCTGATATCCAACAGTTTGCGTGGCGTTCCATCAGGTTTCGAACTGTCCCAAACGATCTTGCCATGATAACCAATTATTTTTTTGACCATTTGAGCTAACTCTGCAATACTGATGTCAAATCCGGCGCCAACATTAACCGGTTCGTTATCTGAATAATGTTCCATCAAAAACAGACAGGCTGAAGCCAAATCAGCAACATGGAGAAACTCCCTGCGCGGGCTTCCACTCCCCCACAGCTCAACCAAGGAAGCCTTATTAACTTTTGCTTCGTGGAATTTACGAATCAATGCCGGTAAGACATGCGAAGTCTCCAGGTCAAAATTATCGAATGGTCCATACAGATTACTCGGCATCACGGTAATGAAGTTAGTACCATATTGCCGGTTATAACTCTGACACATTTTAATCCCCACAATCTTGGCAATCGCGTATGCCTCATTGGTCGGTTCCAAAAGCCCAGTCATTAAATACCGCTCACGGATTGGTTGTGGGGCATACTTAGGATAGATACAGGAACTGCCTAAAAACAGCAACTTTTTAGCCTGATACTTATAGGCATTATGGATTACGTTCGTCTGAATCATTAAATTATCATAGATAAACTCTGCTGGATAAGTATTGTTAGCATGGATTCCGCCAACCTTGGCTGCTGCCAGGAAAATATACTCCGGCTGCGTAGCGGCAAAAAACGCGTCAACTGCCAATGGATCTCGCAAATCCAACTCTTCTTTGGTAGCCACAATTAAATTTTGATAATCCAACGAACGCAATTGATTAATTAACGCGGTTCCAACCAATCCCTTATGTCCGGCAATAAAAATTCTTGCTTGTTTATCCATCTGCTACCTCTTAATTCCTAATTGAGTTTCTACCAGCTTCAAATCATGCTCAACCATCATCTTTACTAATTCAGGAAAGGTAACCGTCGGTTTCCAGCCCAGTCGTTGCTGCGCCTTTGAATAATCACCCAACAATAAATCAACCTCGGTCGGACGGAAATAACGGAGATCAACCACAACCAACTCTTTACCGGTCTGTTGGTCAATTCCTCGTTCGGCAACGCCGGTCCCCTCCCAGACTAGATCAATTCCTGCCTCAGCAAATGCCAACTCGACAAACTCCCGGACCGTATGGGTCATCCCGGTAGCGATAACGTAATCATCCGGTTCCGGCTGTTGCAAGATGCGCCACATTGCTTCCACATAATCTCCGGCATAACCCCAATCACGTTTAGCATCCAGGTTACCTAAATAAAGCTTCTCCTGCAACCCGTATTTGATCTTGGCGATACCGATAGTTACTTTACGGGTTACAAACGTCTCTCCACGTAACGGAGATTCGTGATTGAACAGGATGCCGTTACAGGCAAAAATATTGTATGCTTCACGATAGTTTACGGTTACCCAATAAGCATAGAGTTTTGCTGCGGCGTAGGGACTTCTGGGGCGAAACGGAGTAGTCTCGGTTTGGGGGATGACCGGCGTATTACCGTACAGTTCACTGGTAGACGCCTGATAAAACCTGGTCCTATCGGTCAGTTTTAACAGTTTGATCGCTTCCAACAGACGGAGGGTACCGATAGCGTCTGCATTAGCCGTATATTCCGGGGTTTCAAATGAAACCATTACATGACTTTGGGCTGCTAAGTTATAGATTTCATCGGGCTGAACCTCCTGCAAAATCCGGATTAAATTGGTTGAATCGGTCATATCGCCATAATGTAATTTAAAACGGCAGTTTTCTTCATGAATATCTTGATATAAGTGGTCAATCCTAGCGGTGTTAATCAATGAAACTCGCCGCTTGATCCCATGCACTTCATAGCCTTTATTCAACAGCAATTCTGCTAAATAAGCGCCATCCTGTCCGGTTATTCCAGTAATTAAAGCAGTCTTTGCCATAGTTTTCCCCTCATGTTTCTTCAGACTCTAACTTTTATATAATCTATGAGGCTAAACTATTATCGGTGTTAGCGCCATTATCCTATTTATCATTGTTGGTAGACCGTCTCTAACCGGTTAACCGTATCAACGATATTAAAATGCCTTAGCACAATTGAATGCCCCATTAATGCTAAGGTACGAAGCTGATTATGATGTTGTAATAACGATTGTAACTCCTGAATCAGTTGTCCATCAGTATATTTACGATAGCCCCGGCGGTAAAACAAGACCGGTTGGTAGTTACTGTTGGTAATCGCCCCGGCAAAACCGGCCGCATTCATTCCAAAAACCGCCCGTTCACAGGCCATTGCCTCCAATGCAGCACGGTCACAGGCTAAGACCAGGTCGGCCAGACCGAGAAACTCAATTACTCTCTCGCAAGCGCCGGCAAAGAATATCTTCAAGTCCCCAAGTGAATTGAGATTGTTTACTTGAGTTTGAATCAGATCGCGTTTGTCACCGTCACCAACAATTACAACGTTTAATCCTTTCAGGACCTTGGCTAATTTCACTGCTACCTGTAACAACTGGACGATTGGCCCATCTTTACCGTCAGCTAACCGACTGACAACGACAATCGTCTTCCAATGCGGGATCAATCCATAGTCGGCCCGGTTTCCCTGATTGGCAGCTAATGGAGTAAACTGCTCAAGGTCAATCCCGTTATAGATAACTTTAAGCTTCTCCGGATGGGCCGTAGAGCCGGATACGACTTCAGCAACTCCGTCATCGACTGCAATGATCGCCTTCGCAAACTCACTCACCTGATTTCCTAATGGTGAGCGATCGACTCCGAAATCATAAAAACCATGGATTGTTACTACCAGCGGTTTCCCAAGTGTTTGGGCGACATTAAACCCCCGAAAAATTGCCGTAAACGGATGGGCATGGATTACCTCGGGATCAAATCGTTGCACATCAAAGACCGGATCTTCAGTCCAGAGCTGATACTGAAATGCGGGTGAATTCGTAGGGTTAAATTGCGCCAGTAACTTCGGATTAATATAAGCGGCATTCAACAGGACCTGATGCCCCCGTTTTAATAACTCATTGATTACGGAGATTAAATGGGTTTCCAATCCCCCCAGTACCAAACGGTCAGCAATTATCGCAATACGCAATTTTTTCTCCCCCAAGCTTTTTATTCACACAAATGCTACCTCTTAGTTAAAGTATGCTGAAAAAAGAGTAACGGTTAATATCTAAAACATCCAAACAAATCCTTCACTTCTAAAGCTCAATACACAATCATAGAATTGAAATAACTAAACTTAATCGCGTTTATTTTTAATATGACAATGGAGGTTTATATTGAAAGGTTACATTGCTGCGGATAAGACTGTAGCTGCTGCGAGAGCAGCCAACTTATCTGTAGGAGACTATTTGGAATAGATATAAAACGCGTTTTTTCTCCCCATGGAAATCAAGGTTTATTCCTAACTGTTGGAGAAGGAATCTCACGTTATTTGGTATTCCGAAAAAAGAAGATTTTGTTTGATAGCTATCTATGAAACCACGGAGTAAAAAATGAGAATTCAGAATAATTCGGCTGCAATCATCAGCTATGAGTATTCAATTGAAGTATCACCTACAATCCTCAATATTTGTTCCTATCTAACCGAACAAAACTGGGTTGTTGATATCTACGTTGACTCATTAAGACGTTATCCTAATCTTGCACTTAAAAAAACCAATATAATTAACCAGAAATCCCCTAATGACAGTTCACAATCCAAAACAAAGAGTTTCATTGACTCTATAAAAACAAAAATCAACCATTACAATATAATCTTTGCTGTTGATTTTCTGGCATTAAATATTATCAATCAACTTAATGCTGATTTATCGAAGGTAGTCTTCTTATCGCTTGAAGGAATAGATTATTTGGCATTTTTTGATAAGACTTATGCTGCCAAAACAATTTCCAACTGTGGTTTAATTACCGTCCAAAGCGTTGAACGGGGAGAAACGATTAGCAAATATCTTAATACCGCAATTGACTTTGAGTATTTACCGGTGGCGCTCCGCCCTTTAAAATCCTTTGAAATTACCAAAGTTAAAACCAAACCGTTCAGAATAATCTATTCCGGTTACTTTGCAGAGTGGTCCTGTTTAACAAAGCTGCTTAATGAACTTAAAAACTGTCCCTCATTTAAAAATTATGAATTAGTGTTACACGGTCATTCGATGGGGACTGATTATTATGTAGAATCAATCAAAAACATCATCAGGGAAATTCCGAATGTAAGGCTCGATACCAATTATTATAATGACAGCAACTATTATCAAATGCTCCGTTCCTTCAATCTGGGTCTGGCTCTTTATCAAAGTCCGTCTATTTCCGGTAATTTTGATAATCTAATTTTTTCCTCGGGAAAGATCGCCTCATACCTGTGGAATGGATTAGCGGTCATCACCAACATCGACCATGAATTAACCCACCAGCCGCCATTTCTTTTCATCAAGGAGATCAATGAACTTAACTTACAAAATGCATTCCAACAATATGAAGCTAATCCTACTGATTTTTCAGCAAAAGCGCTTTATTTAGCCAGTGAAAAATATAACTTTGATCGCTATATGAAACCGATTTACCAAAAAATTCTAAACATTATTAATTAACAAGGGGGAAAGTTAAGATGGAAACCTTTGCCGAGTACTCCCAATACTATAATTTATTATACCGCGATAAAGATTATCCAAGCGAATCCAACTTCATCCATAATTTGATTCAATCATTAAAACCTGATGCCAAAACGATCCTCGATCTTGGTTGTGGCACCGGTCGTCATGCCAAACTGTTAAGCGACAAAGGCTACAGCCTGCACGGGGTCGATCGCAGTAATTCGATGTTAGAAATTGCCCGTTCTGAAAATAAAGACATTCCCTTTACATTAGGCGATATCCGTTCCGTCCGGCTCAATCAGACTTTTGATGTGGCAATTGCCCTCTTTCATGTCATCAGTTATCAAACTTCCAATCAAGATTTATATCAAAGTTTAAAGACCGTATTTCACCATTTGGTACCGGGCGGGTTATTGATCTTCGACTGTTGGTATGGACCAACGGTACTCCGGGAACGACCAACAGTGCGAATCAAACGGGTTAACGACCCGACTATTGAAATCACCCGGATCGCTGAACCGGTACTGGATGAAAGTAATAATACCGTTTTAGTAAACTATCACCTGTTTATCAATTCGATCACCAGTATTAAAACCACAGAAATCAAAGAAACTCATGCGATCCGTTATTTTTTCCGTCCTGAACTTCAACTGGCGCTCCAGTTGACCGGCTTTACCCTGGAACAATTTACGACTTATGATTTGAACCCAAATTGCTGGGATTTATGGGTAATTGCCAGAAAAAAATGATGATTGATTTATTCCAAAATACTTTTTAAAACCATCGCCACTCTCTCAATCTGTTCAGTAGTCAATGCTAACCCACTGGGAAGATAAAAACCACGCCGTGCAATTTTTTCTGCAACCGGATAGCTTTCTTCCTGAAACAGTCCCAGCCTTTGAAAGACCGGCTGTTCATGAATTGGCCAAAAAAACGGACGGGTAGCAATTTTATTGGCATACAGTTCGGCAGTTATTTCTGAAACACTCTGCGAACAGCAGTCTCTTAGCACTAAACCGTAAACCCAGTAGATATTGTCTGCATATTCGGTTTTAGCTAAAGGTTGTTGTACTTCAGCCAAATCGGATAAAAGAACCTGATATTGATTGCCAATCGCCCTTTTTAACTCAATAATCTGGTCCAACCGTTCCAACTGCGCCAATCCTAATGCCGCCTGAATATTGGTCAATCGATAGTTATAACCTAACTGGTCATGGACAAAACGCCTTTCGGGTTTAAAACAAAGATTCCGTAAAGAACAACAACGCTCAGCATAGATGGGATTGCTGGTCACTATCATTCCGCCTTCTCCGGTGGTAATATGTTTATTAGCGTAAAAACTAAATACACTTAGATCTCCGAAACTGCCACAAGGTTTGCCGCGATAAGTCTGACCAATCGCTTCGGCTGCATCTTCGATTATTGCTAAGCCATATTTAGCGGCGATCTTTAGTACAGGATCCAAATCAACTGGCAGTCCGTATATATGGACAACCATTATCGCTTTAGTACGCGCAGTAATCTTGGCTTCAATTTGACTAACATCCATATTCCAAGTAAGCGGGTCGGCATCAACCAATACTGGAATTGCGCCTGCCCGAAGAATTGCAGCTGCACAAGAAATAATTGTAAAGGTCGGCATAATAACTTCCGCGCCGGGTTCCAGATCTAAGGCGAGCATTGCCAAGTCTAATGCCGCTGATCCATTAGCAACAGCCACTCCGTAAGTTTGACCAATCCGAGCTGCAAATTCTGCCTCAAAGCATTTTACAAACGGTCCTTCTGAAGAGATCCAACCGGTCTTAATACACTCTTCAAGGTACTGAAGCTCGTTACCGATTAACAACGGTTCATTTACTGCAATCCATTGATTCATTGGAGATCTCCCATTGTTTCACTGCAATCAAAACGTTCTTTATCACATTCGCCTGAATATGGCCCTTGTTTAATCTCAATCATCTCAACTTCTTCGAGCGTTTCAAAACCATGCCCGCCTGAAGCTAACAAGATCAAATCGCCACTCGTCAAAGTCCGGCTTTTAATAAACTGCCGATTGTCATCAAAAAAATCCACTCTAATCTTCCCTCTTTTAATCACTAACACTTCTTGCGTATAACTAATCTGACGCATTTGTATTTTATGTAAATGGGGTTGAATAATTTTTCCAGCCGGATGATGAATATAACCTAATTGCTGCGAAAATTCATCCGGTGTAAAAAAATGAACCCCTTCACCCATACTAAAGTCTTTAAAGATAATGATCGCCAGAATTTGATTGTGGTGAATAATTGTTTCGACCATTGATACCTCCACATATGGGCAGCTCATGTAATTGCAGCTCTTCTCCTCTCAATCGCCCTTAGATGTTCCTCCCAAACCGCATTCCCGCAATACTGCTTGATCTCATTCTCAAACTTCATAACCACGTATTTATAGCCTTCATAATCCAACTGTTTATTCTTAGAGATAGTATCGCCCTCGTGTAAATGATAAATAAATAGTGGTTCCGGGATGTAAATAAACCGGCAGTGTTTTGCTAACCGGATTGAAGTATCCCATTCTTGATAAGAAGGGACTCGTTCATCAAGATAATTGATTAATTGTAATGCTTTAACTGATACTAACATTCCCTGAAACATCGGTCCAATCCGTTGCAGTAAAGTAGCATAAATATTAACACCTTCTACGGCAATATAGTTATCCAAAGTACGTCCGGTCGCTGTCTCCCGAAAGATTGCATTGGTATGGACTACTGTTAACGGGTCAAAGTTTACTTCACTCAATTTTTGAACTTGTTTTTCGAGTTTAGTCGGAAGCCATTCATCATCTGAATCCTGAAAAGCAATCCAATCACCTTTTGCCGCTAAAATCCCTTGATTACGAGCCCGTTGAGCTCCTGAACGTTGCTTCAGCTCTAAGTAGCGGATCTTTGGATCATTATATTTTTGAAGCACTTTTTTGGTATCATCATTTGAACAGTCATCTACTAAAATAATTTCATACGGTTTATAGGTTTGCGCTAAAACTGAGTCAAGACAGTATCCAATAGTTTTGGCCCGATTATACATTGGGATAACCACTGAAATTTTAATTTGATCCATAGCCTTTTACCCCCAATTTGCTTATTTTGATTCAGTCATTAGTTTCCAATTAAACGAACCACTTCAGATATATTAGGGTATTTCAAATGAGACTGACTGGTTATCTGCTTGGTCTGAAGCAGATTGACAAAACGTTGTAACTCTTTTAAATCGCCGTAGAATAATTGGGGATGATACTTTAAAAATCTTTGCCGGACCTGCTTGGCGTCAAAACTCTTTTTTATCTGGATGATCTTATTTTTTAAAGTTTCTAAATCATTGTGATAGACAATAAAGTTGGGCGATATTTCTCCGGGGCCTGGCACTGACAGATCCGGCTTAATCCAATGTGAAGGGACCCAATGAGCATATGGAGTAAATATGTAGCTGCCACAAGCTTGTAATTCACAGATCGGAAGTCCAAAGCTTTCCCGGAAAGCGATAAAATAAATACTACATTGACGATAGATCTTACGGATCGCAGCAACACTGTATTGACCTTTTAACTCAATAAACTTCGTATTAGTAGCCTGCAAGGCGCGAATCTGCACCTCACGTTCTGCTTCAAATCCTGTCCGTTCAAAGTCAACCAAGGCAATAAATTCTTTTTGTTCGGGATAAAGCGTACCGTCATCTAAATTAACTCCAATTACCGAAAACGGCCAATCATATTGCGGTAATGGAAATTCACTGACGATTGAAGAACTCAAATACCAGTCATATCGTTCTAGACCCCAGTTATTATTGGATCGAACCCCTTTTTCGGGATTACCGTCTTTCAACCACTCTGCCCATGGTCCCCGTGTTGGCAGTTGATAGTTTGCATAATAGATGATCGGGTCCACAGGGATCAGTTGCCGCAACTTCTCCAGATTAACAAAACAATCACGGCGAAATGCTGTCGGAATATTTACAACAGCAATAACAACATCAAATTTATTGAGCTTACTCCAATATTTATTAAAGTAATCATCTGATTGAAGCAGATCATAGCCGTCATAAAAAACTTCAGAATCAACATTTAACTTACGGAATAAACGTTGCAATCCTTCAGCCAATTGAATTATAAAGCTTTGTAAGTCGTTAGATAAAATTGCAATACGCATTTATCCTACCTCTTAACTATTTGTTTTTTAAAACGTTAACGTGACCAACCACAAACTTTACAGATTTCAAAGTTACGTTGGCCTTGACTTAATTCTTGATAGACCTGCTTCCCTCTTATATCAGTTTAATTTTAATAATATTTATAGCACAAAAAAATGTAACTTGACTAAAGTCCTTTCTAAATATTAAAATACTGTTTTAAATAGGCCCGAATCTCCTCACATCTTCGCTCCCAAGAGTTCTTTTTAGCGATGTCGCGGGCGCGTTTGCTTGCTTCCAAGCGAAGGGCATTATTTTTGAGTAATTCTAACGCTTGACTGCATTGGGTCATAAATTCTTCCGGATTTTGGCATTTCCAGATAAGCTCGGAAACCGCCGGAACTTCAGGCAGGTCCGTAGCAACAACCATCTTACCGGCCGCCAAATACTCCCACAGTTTGATCGGATTGGCATGAACTGTTGTCTCATTCCGGATAAAAGGAATGATCATTAAATCAAGGTACTGAAGATACCAGGGCAACATTTTGTAGTCGCGGGCTCCCAACCAATGGATATTGGGTTCGAGAGGAAGCTCAAGTCCATGTTGACGTGGTCCAATCATTATCAGGTTCCATGAGGGATTTGATTGGGCAACTGCTTGCAACAGTTTAAAATCAACCCACTCATAGGCGGCTCCGATAAATCCCAAACGGGGTCGGGGGATTGACTTAAATTCCGGCGGCTCAGTATCATAACTGCCACTCCTGACAAAATGCCCATAATCTGCTGCATTAGGAATTAAATAAGTATGCTTGTTTTGTTGCACCCGTTCACTATAGAGCGTTTTCGCTGAAGTAAAAACCAAATCAGCTCTGTGAAGCAGTTGTGACTCCCATTCGGCAGTTTGCGGATCAGCCCAGCTAAATGAGGTAAAACTATCAACACAATCATAGACAACGCCATACTCCCGTAAACTGCCAATCAGTTGACTTGCCGGCAAATTATAAATCCATAACAAAGGTTGCTCAGACCAGTGTAACTGACTTAGGGCTTTGCGGATCTGACTGACCAACAATTGCAGATTTTCGATCGCATCCGCTGCTTGATCCTGAAACGGTGACAAAACTTTAAGGGAATGACTGATAGTAGCAATTCGACGCGCGAATAAACTGGGATGAAGTAACCCTGGTTTATTTTCAGTTGCCACTTGAAAGGGAGGATCAACATATAAAATGTTATAATACTTACTCAACCGCGACATTAGTTGCTGCGGTCGCTGCCATAGAAAATGCCAATGCGTCGACGACATACAAATAATCAATTTTTTCTGTTGCGTTCTGCATACTTCGAAGGGAACTATCACCGGCAATCCGCTCTCCTCCTCAACTTCTTCACTAAACGAATTTTTATCTCACAATTTTGTTATAAGCCTCTAAGATCTGTCTTGCCCTTGCAGCATAGGAATGATTCTGATATACAAACAATTGGCCACGTTTGGCCTGAGCTTTACGCTCAGCGTCTGTTTTAGCCAAGATCCTTCGCACCGTAGTCAAAGTTTCACTGGTATTGCGCGGTTGATAAATCATGTCTTTAAATAAATACTCCTGGGCTTTGGTATAATGCCCCACATATAATCCCCCGCCACAAGCCAAAACCTCATAAGGACGCATTGAGGTTTGGGTCTTCGAACTGTCATCGCAGTTCATTCCTAAGACAATCTTGGCCGAACTGTAGACCACGGGGAGCATTTCGTACGGCAAGATTCCGCCGTAGACATGAGGATACTTCAGCAGGTTAACCGGCCTGGTGGCATCATCCCACCAGATTCCCCAAATTTTAATCTTATAGCCGCTCCGGACCAAAGGCATTACAAACCATTCCGCCTCTTCATAACGGGACGAATAATTACTGGCAACCAGAACAAGATCGTACTGATACTCCTGATTAATCCCTACAAAACGGTGAAATTCATGATTACAACCGAACAACAGCACCTCTGCTTTCTGGCCAATCTTGTTATATTTCGGGATACATTCAACCGTTGTCGTAAAGATATAGTCGACCCGTGGCGCATAAGTGGCAATTGTTAAATCAGTACAGACCGGATCTTCAATCGCCCAGTAAAAATGAGGGATACCAAATTTTTTGACCGTTTCACAAATCGCACTGGGTTCAATTCGGGGATGCCCTTCGGTAAAAACCAAGTCGGGACGGTAATCTTCCAAAGCAGTTGAGAGGCGTTTCACCTGATCCTCCGGTTCAATCCCCCATAACTGTTCCTCCGGACCATACATAATCTTTACCTGGTGCCCTGCCTGCGAAAACCCGGCTGCCATTCCATACTTGATCAACGGTGCATCATTAGTAAAAAGAACTTTCATCAATACCTCCAAGACTACTGCAGTGCTTTAGTCACTATGATATTCAGCACCAATCAAAATGGTTGCATTAATCATTCATTTTTACTATTAACTTTTATTGTTTTACACCATAAACTAATAGCAAACCAAAGAAAGTTGGTGAATTAAGCATGGCATTTACTTTCTCCCAAACCAACAGTGACAACCAGATGGAAACCTATAACTTAGAGATCTCCATTGACCCCGCTGCCGGAACCATCAATCAAGTTTTAGAAGTTGGCGATACAGTAGCCGAAGATATTACCATTGTAAATACCGGTGACGTTAATGCCCGGGTATACCTGACAGCTGATTGGGGTCCTGGTTCAGGGACCACGGATCTGGAAGCAACCCTTTTAGCCAATGCAATAGAGGCCACGGTCTATGTTTCAGCCGATCCCGATCCTACCCAAGCGTATAGTGGAAGCTTAATTGGCCTGCAAAACCAACAAATTGTTGATATATCCGCAACAGCAGATACCACAGTTTATATCTCACTGGTTGTGCCAGATAACCGGAGCGGCCCAACCTTGCTCAATAAAGCACTCCATACTGATTTTGTGTTTGTGGCGATTTCAGTCGAAGCTTAACCGGTACAAAGATTTAAAGTTGGCTAATTCTGTAATGAAAGGCCAACTTTAATTTATCAACTAAAAATTAATTGATATTCAACACCAAAATGATTGCATTATTCATTCTTTTCTACTGTTAACTCTTATTTCTTTCTACCATAAACTATTATCAAACCGGAGAAAGTTGGTGAATTAAGCATGGCATTTACTTTTGCCCAAACCAACAGTAACAACCACGTTGAAACCTATAACTTAGAGATCTCGATCAACCCTGCCGCCGCAATCATCAATCAGGTTTTAGGAGTTGGTGATACAATTCACGGATCGATTAACGTCGTAAATACCGGTAATGCTCATGCTGATGTATACCTGACAGCCGATTGGGGTCCTGCTTCAGGAACTACTGATCTGGAAGCAACCCTGTTAGCCAATGCATTAGAGGCTACAGTCGTTGTTTCAGCTAATCCTCCAGATCAAAAATATCATGGAAGCCTAATTGGCCTTATAAACCAACAAGTTATAAATGATTGTGCTCCAACAAGTAACACTATTATTCAGATCTCGCTGGTTATCCCCGATAACCGGAGCGGTCCCACCTTACTCAGTAAATCAATCCATACTAATTTTGTATTTGTGGCAATTGCAAACTAAGCCCAACCAGCATAAAATTTAAAGTTGGTCAATTCAGTAATGAATGGCCAATTTTAGTTATTAACTATGTTAGATGGACTATAACAAAAAAGCGTCGGACTTCTCTCAACTTACCATCTGTACAACGGCCAACGAAGATTTACGGCTGAACCGGAACGTTATGGTGTGGAAAATAAATTTCATCAAAAGCTCCAAAAACTACTACCATGCTTTAGTCACATCTATCTCTTTCTGCAATATACTAGGTAATACCTATAAACTGACAGAAGGATGGTGAATCAAGCATGGCCTTTACTTTCTCCCAAACCAACAGTAACAATCAAGCTGGAACCTATAACTTAGAGATCTCAATTAATCCCTCCTCCGCAATCTTCAATCGAGTTTTAGAGGTTGGTGAGACAATAGCCGAAACTATTGCCGTCGTAAATACCGGTAGCGTCAATGCACAGGTATATCTGACCGCTGACTGGGGGCCTGCTTTGGGGACTACTGATCTGGATGCAACCATGTTAGCCAATGCATTAGAGGCTACAGTCTATATTTCAGCCACTAATCCTGAGCAAAAATACAGTGGAAGCCTAATTAGTTTGCAAAACCAATTAGTTATTTCTACTTTTACCCCAACAGAAGAGGTTGCAATTAATATCTCACTGGTTGTCCCGGATAACCGGAGCGGCCCAACACTACTCAATAAATCACTCCATACTGATTTTGTATTTGTGGCAATTTCAGTGTCAGGTTAACCAGTACAAAATTTAAAATTGAGCAATCAGTAATGAATGGCCAACTTGAAATTACTAACAAATAATTAATTGATGTCAGGTGAATTATGACAAAAAAACGTGTCGGAATTCTCACAACTTATCATCTGCACAACGACGGCCAACGAATAATTTACGGCGGAGCCGAACGTTATGGTGTGGAATTTACCAAATTACTATTAGAACTAGGATATAATGTTGCCTGGTGGCAGATTGGTTCCGGATGGGAGCAAGAGATCATTCCTGGGGTCCCGTTACTCAGTATTCCAATTGGCAAAAGTGATTATCAGACTTGTCCCACTCTCAACCAAGCCTTCCATGAACAAGCCGAACAAATTGATTATGCAATTTATTTCAGTACTCTTTTGGCTTATCCGCAGGCTTATCCGAAGAGTATCTCGATCTCCCATGGTATCTATTGGGATTACTCCATCTGGGACAGTATTATTCCTACTGAACACGAGCGTACAGAATGGCGTTACCGTTGGTATTGCGCCATCAATCGGCCAACAAAGGTGGTCTCCTGTGATACAGCCACGATCCGTTTTATCAATGCAACATGGCCTGGTCTTGGCAATAAACTGGAATACATCCCCAACTTCGTTGATTTAAATTGTTTTTACCCGAATCAATCGGCAACATCACCCGGGAAAATTAAAGTACTCTTTCCAAGGCGCTTAACTTCCGTCCGTGGTATCAATGAGACAATTGCCGCCGCTGAATATCTGACAGCCAAATATCCGCAAGTTGAATTTCATATTGTTGGCAGAGGCCATACTGATTTCCAGGAACGCGATCTGTTAAAGTGGGCCAGTAACTTTGAAAACATATACTACTACTGGCAGCCACCCCATCAAATGGCCGGGGTTTACCGTAAAGCAGATATTGTCCTGATACCGACCAAAGCATCCGAAGGTACATCATTATCATGTCTGGAAGCAATGGCCAGTGGCAAAGCTGTTATTGCCGGATGTGTCGGCGGACTCACTGACTTAATCATTGATGGTTATAATGGACTGCTGTTACGGCCTCTGAATACCAGAACCCTAATCAAAGCGCTGGAATTACTGATTAACGAACGGGATTTTGCAACGAAATTGGGAAAACAGGCACAGCTGACCGCAGAAGCTTTCAGCCTCGGACGCTGGAAAGCACGCTGGGCTAAGGTCATTATGCAGATTTTTAGTTAATAATTTATGGGAGTTTAAGATGTCAAAAGGGAATGTTGGAATTGCTACTTTAATGTTAGTTGACCCAATCTCATATAAGATCATTTCCCCATCAAGATGGATCTACGCTGTCGAATTGACAAAACTTCTGATTGAACTCGGCTATGAAGTTAGCTGGTTCCAAATCGGCAATGGTTGGAAAGCCGAGCTTCTCCCCGGAGTACCATTATTGGGATATTTAAGTCCCGAGCACCAATTTTATACCTACCCCAAGGCTTCCGACGATTTTTACGAAAAAACTCAAGGTGTCGACTGGGCAATTTACTTTGATTTAATCCTTGCCTACCCCCAAGTCCATGAACGTTCGATCGCTGTTGCACACTCGATTAATTGGGATGATCCCTTATTTGAATCCTCCTTACCAACAGAGATTGACCGTAAAGAATGGAAAAGGCGACTCCTGATCGCCATCAATTCACCGCTAAAGGTGGTCACCCCCGGGAGTACTCTGATCCATTGGGCTACGGCAACCTGGACCGGATTACAGCATCAATTTGAAGTTATTCCGGAATTCGTACCTACGGAGTCTGAAGTTGACCAACAATTTCGTCTGGCTGATCTAAAGATTGATTTGAATGCTGATTCAGTAAACATCCTCTTTTACGGGACACTCCTGCCCGGTTCGGGAATCAGTGAAACCCTTCAGGCAATGGAGATTCTTCTTAATGACCATTCTTCAGTAAATTTCCTGATCAACGCCAATGGTCCTGAAACCGCAGTTAACTTTTTAAAAGAATGGTCCACCACGCACCAACGCTCTTTCTTTAGCGTGAAGCCATTCTCTGACGATGTTTCCAAAGCGATTGACATCGTCTTATTCCCCGCCAAACAACATCAGGAATTAGGGATGGAATGCCTGCGCCAAATGGCTGCCAGCAAAACAATCATTACCGGTCAGAACAGCGGGTTAACTGATTATATTATTCATGACCATAACGGCTTAATAATCAATCCAAGCTGTCACAGTATTTTAGAGACGGTAAAAATGTTAATTGAAAACAGAGCGGAATGTCAAAGACTGGGGGCCAATGCCCACGCGACCGCCCAATGTTTTACACTGCAAAATTGGAAAAAGCGCTGGCAGGATTTGATCAGCAGAACAATCATTTAGGAGGATACCGTTTTGAGTGATTTAAGGCAACGTCTAACCGCGATGATGATTGTCCGTAATGAAGCTAACCGTTACTTGCAGGAGGTCTTAACCCATCTTTCATCTTATGCCGACCAGATTATCATTCTTGATGATGCTTCCACGGATGATACTCCTTCAATTTGCCGTTCTTTCCCAAAAGTACTCCTTTGCCAGGAAGAAGAACCGCTCTTTGAAACCGATGAGAGCCTTGTCCGGTTAAAGCTGTGGAACTATACCATTCAAGCTAATCCAGACTGGATCTTGGCAATTGATGCTGATGAAATCTTTGAAGAACGCTTCCCTTATGAAGTAAAAGATCTAATCAATCAAGATGAATTTGATGCAGTCGAATTCCGCCTCTTTGATCTCTGGGGTGATCCAGAACATTACCGTATCGATGGCGGTTGGAATCCCTGGGTCAAAAAAGTCCGGATGCTTTTTCGATATATTCCGCAACAAACCTACACCTGGAGCAGGAGTAAGCTCCACTGTGGCCGCGTTCCGCTGGAAGTTCTAAAATATCCACGAGTCTATCAGTCGGATCTGCGTGTCAAACACTATGGCTGGTTACGCCCTGAAGATATTAACAATAAATACACACGCTACAGTAAACACGACCACAGTGAACATCTTCAAAGCGTACTCGCACCTCCCGATCAAATCAAATTAGAGAAATGGATTGCCGGTAAAATCATTCCCTAATTAGGAAAGGAGTAAACCAATGCAACTTTGCTGTCCCAAATGTGGCACGAAAGAGAATGTTCCGGAACTGACCGGAACCTGGTGGGTCACTTGCAACATCTGCGGTCAAGTAATTAAAGTCGTTGGTACAAATCAAAACTTTATTAAACTGGATCTTACTTGTCCAAAATGCGGTTATCAAGAGGCCAGTGTTAATCTCCCTCACAAGAATGTGGTCGTTAACTGTCCTAATTGTACTGAATCCTGGGAAGTCTCGATATAATCTCCATCCAGCTAATCTAGATCAAGTCGGGTGAAAAAGACATGTTTACCAATATTGCTGTGAATAAAGATAACCGGATTACGCTCACTGCTTGTCTGCCATCCGAAATCCTAGCCGAAGTCGACTTGGTTGTAGCTAATTTAAAACTCAGTCTCACTCAACATAATAAACTTCAATTGCCGGAAGAAATTATGAAAATAAGAAAGTTAACAACTGAAATCAAAAATATCAGTGTTGTTTTGCTTAACAACAATATTATTATCAGTGGCCTTTGCTCATATTATTTTACGGTTATCACTAAGCATAATCAGTACCTGACGTTTACCTCCCAAGCACCTTTTTCAGTGCTTCAAAAGGTATCCGGCATTAATCCCGATATGAAAGCAAAATGGAATGTTGATACAACAACCTATTCCTACATCACCGGCAACAAGATCGACTATTGGACCAACATCAATCTTCAAATTACAATCTTATCAAAAGAAACCCTCCCTGTATTAACCAACAAATGTTCACAAGTATAATACCTGCAATGAAAAGGGTAAAAAAGTTATCGAAGAATACATAAAAAGCGCACAAAATTGATAGAAACCTTGGTAAAAAGAAAAGGCCGTTGCCTCTACTTGAAAAGTATTTTGACAACAGCCTTCTCTTCTATCGATCTATCTTTACTCCAAGATTACCCGTACCACGACATCTACCGGCACCGGGTTTGGATTACCATCATCAACTACATCCAACAGTAAGGTTTGCCGCTCTACTCCAGCAATTCCCGGCCCGGAGACGTCGGTTACAACATCAAGCTCTTGCAACACCGGACCGTCCGGAGTTAACACGAAAGCTCTTACTCTGACTTTGGTCTGTACAATTCCGGGTCCGGTAACATCAGTGACCACACTGACTTCTGTTCCCTCTTGACCGGTGACAATCGCTTTCAGGACGATATTTTGGATTACAGTATTACCATCATCATCCAAGGCAAAGCTGATATTCTCAATCTCGACGGCAACACTAACCGCTTGCTCCGGCGTAATTCCAGGTATATTAACCAGAATCGAGAACGGTACCTCTTCAGTGAGGCTGCGGACCAGATTGTCAGTATCGACAAAGAAGACGGTCTTTTCAACTGTTCCTTCAACAACGACAGCGTCAGCAATCACATTTGCTTTCAGGTCGGTAATCATTGCCTGGATCTCTTTAATCTTGACTGCCGTTACTGGTAAATCAACTTCGTTCCGGACGATGATCTGTTGTTCGCCCCTTACAACCTCCGGGAAGACTAATATTTCTTCAGAGATCGTAATTGGAAGTACCGGCGGTGGCGGAGGTATCATTTCACGGCGTACAACCATTTCCTGTTTGGTGTTTTCCGCAATTACCTGTTCCACTTTATAAAGCGGTCCAATGTCAAGTACCAGATTGATTTGGAGTTCACGGGCGACAACAGCATTGATTGCAACGATCACCTTTTGTCGCAGTTGCGTTGGGGCAATCAATTCAAAGAAGACTGCTTCAATTACCGGATTGATCTGAACCTGATCGGTTGCCACTGCACCAGGGATATCGATGAAGACTGCAAACGGAATGTCTTCTGCTTGATGATGCTCAATATTATCGGTTCCGATATAGAAGATCTGTTTATGTATTATTCCTTGAACAATTACTTTATCGGTAATAATAAATGTTTCTAAGTCTCTAATTTGGGCGACAATCTCCCGTACTTTAATTGCCGGCAGATCAAGAGTTACTACAGTTTCACTCAATTCCTGCACGACACCTTCACCGATAAACTCTTCCACTTTAAAGAGTGGTCCGGCACCAACGGTTACATTTTGACGTACCGTATCAGTTACTTTAACAAAGAACTCCAGTACTGCTTTTTGGCGAAGTAAAGTAGGACTTACCAAATGGAAGATGATTGCTTCAATCCGCGGAGACACATGGACATCCATACCGGGCGCTGCTCCGGGGATGTCTACAAACGTGCTGAAATGAACATCTTCAGCCTGATGTTTGCCAATGTTATCGTTCCCTACAAAGAAGATCTGTTTGTGGAGAACTCCTTGGATAATAACTTTATCTGGGATTATTTCAACTTCAAGATCATCAATTCTACCAACGATCTCATCAACTTTGATTGCCGGCTCTGGTAAAGTGAAATCAGTTTCAATCAATGTTTGGGTCGAATCTTCACCAATAACCTCTTTTAATAACAGCGGTGGTCCGGACCCTGGTAAAAAGCTTACCTGGACTGTTTCAGTAACCTTTACAAAAACTTCAAGGACGACCTTTTTAGTTATTGAAAGCCCATCCGGAGCCAGTTCGGTAATAACATCTTCAACAACTACATTCACAGTGGCATTCATCCCAGGCATTGCCCCAGGCATATCTAAGAAAGTACTGAAATGAATATCATCTGCCAAATGATGAACAATATCATCGGTACCTACAAAATACAGTTGTTCATGAATAATCCCTTGAACAATCACTTTATTAGGGATTATTTCAGTTGTTAAATTTTTAATCTTAACATCAATATTTCGAACTTTAACTGCTGCAAACGGCAGAATTGTTGACTGAGCTGTTTCAACAACCTTTTTTTGCGAAAGTACAGGACCCAACTGTACTTTACCGCCTTGTAAATTTTTTACCTCCGGTATTAAATCCAATTGTTCATTCGCTGCCCGGTTAAGATTTTTCTTTTCAACAACTCGAACCTGTAAATCATGGACGATACCCTGACCCGTTGGTTGAAGGCTACCTGTTTTCTCTAAATCACTTTGGGCAACTTCAACCACAGTTGATTTTTTATTTTTATTCCGCTTGGAAGTCGATTTTTTCTTGGACTTTACTTTTTTAGTTTGAGTTTGAGAATTCACATCTATTTTATCTGTACCGTCTTCCAGTACAGCTTTTTTCTTCTTAGACTTCTTAGGTTTTTCTCCATTTAATCCTAAGCTTTCATCCCTGAAATCATCATTTTCCATGTCCTTACCTCCTTTCTTGTCACTCAGTAGTATCCTCAAGCAGCAAATTGCCTGAAGTCCTACTGAATCTTGAATATCTATCTGAAAAGAATTCAGTATTGCATCAAACAACCATCTATAAATTTAAGGCTGTTATTAGGTACTGCTGAATTCTTATCCCAAATTTATTGAAATCTTAGTATAGTATATGCGTTCGTTCGACAGAGGTGTGAAATTAGAGCATATTATTTAAGGTCCATTTAAATTGTACAGAACTCTTTTTATAGAATATTCATCCATCCTAATGAACAGGTTAGAGTATTATAGAACTAAGGCTTCCGATGGCGATGTCAATGAAACATCCTGTTTCAGATTCCCCGCAACGCCAACCTTCTTGATTGGCTAAAAAAACCATCTAGAGCTGGTTATTTTAAAAGAATATTATTATAAACAAGCTAGATTATTTATGTTGAGACCTTCTTCAATTAGAAGAAGAGAAAATGAAATCAAACAAAAAAAGCTGTCAGCAAACTCTATCCTCATTTGCCACAGCTCTACCCACAAAATCACTATTTAAAAAATAGAATAAATATTTCAACTATCCTCAATTATCCTAAAAAAATCTGCGTAATCATCTTCCCATAGGGTCCGCCTTTGATAATTCCGATTCCCAATTTTTTTACATTTGGATTTAGGATATTACTCCGATGGACTGGACTACGCATCAACCTCTGGAACGCCTTAATACAGTTTGGAGCCCCTACCAAATTTTGAGCAACTACATCATAGATTATCTTTTCCGATTCTAATTGTTGATAGATGGTTCCCAGTCGTTCGGAACAATGGCCGAAATAGTTATAACGGACCATATCAGTACTCTTGCACCGCGCTAGTTCAATCAAGGTAACATCAAGCTCCAATTTTTCCAAACCAGCTTCCATTCTTTCCTGATTTATCAGCTTCACCATCACTTCCTCCTCCGGAGTTAAGATGGCTAGAGCTTCCAAATTAGAGCCGGTTAACCGTCTTGAACCTGAGTGGCTGATTCTCGATACAGTTTTAATGCTTCGGTAATTACTAGGATTATTACTGATAGCTGCTTCTACTGCTAATGCGTTTGTTGCCATGAGAATAACTGCCAGTGTTACTGTGTTGCAGGCGATGATTATTTTTTTAAAAGTAAGTTTCATAGTGCTGTCTTGGTTACTCCTTATTTTGCTTGATTGTTTGCTGTAATGATTGCTTCGAATTAAACCGTCTAACTATTTCGGTATTACACTGATTCTCCTTTTATTGATTGATCCCTTTATGTAAAATCGGGAAACAGGCGTAGATCTTACCAAAAAAGAGCCGCAAAATGAATTTTACCCCAACTGTTAACGTTTCGCCAACAATCATGGGATTCATTAGGGCTCTTTTTTAAGTTCTTAGCCTGTTGGAGATTCTTTCTCTTCCTTTGAATTTAACTCGATTAGCCCTTCCCTAAGCGCATATAAGGCAATTTGAGTCCGGTTTGCCAATCCTAATTTCTTTCTGATGCTGGTAATATAATTTTTAGCGGTTTTTTCGCTGATAAACAGTTTTTTACCAATTTCTCTATTATCTAAACCTTGAGCAACCAAGGGTAAAATCTCTCGTTCGCGTGGACTCAGCCTCTCCATAAGCTCAGGTTGGCAATTACCATTCATTAACGGTGACATGCCTCTCCTCCTCCTACCACTTCGCACGGGCGGAGAAGTGAACTATTAGGTAAAAAGTCGACAAACTTAACTAATATTAATTCCTCCATTTCTATTACTTATTATATTGAAACGATACAGTACCTCAACCTTTAACCCTAATCTACTGTATCAGATCCCTTGCGAAGCAGGTATGCCTATTCTGATACATGATATGCCCAACAGTTATTGGCGGTGAATAAACTATGCCATTATCACAATTGAAACAATTCTTTTAATTCTTTCGTAGCTTGTTTATCGATCTTAAATTCTCTGTTTACACAAACATGTTTCGTAAAACCCTTTGCCAGAATCTGATGATCAACGGCATTACGGACAACATAGTTAAATACAAAGGCAGCGCCTTTATCCAAAACCATCTCCGTCTCAAGTTCAATCAGATCATCATAACGGGCCGGATTGATATATTGCGCGCCACTCTCAACTAAAGGTAATAACCATCCCCTTGTTTCACATTCACGGTAGGAGAGATTACGTTCGCGCATCAACTCCGTCCGTCCCATCTCAAACCAGATGAAATAGACCGAATGATGGACGATTCCCATCTGATCTGTTTCCTGGTATCTGACTCTAAACTGCATTGTTGATCTCATTTCCTTTTCCTCCACTATTTTATATAAACTTTGGGTTAATCATTAGCAAAATCCTGCCGATAATTAGAGTATTATTGATAATGAAAGGGAGTGAGGTCCTTGAAACTCTATCTCTCAAGTTCCCACACCAAACTGACGTTTTTTCAAAGACTCAAACACAATTTATTGGGGATATTTTATTTCATCTTAGTAGTCAACGCCCTCATTATCATATTTAACTTCTTCATAACACTGATTGGTGTCTTAACTGTCTGACTTTTTGACTGACTCCTTCAAAGGGAGTCTTTTTTTATTTCTCCTTACAAATTCTGATTCCTTTAAAAAAACATAGCTGTTTGCCAACAAAGGCTTGCTTTAAAATTAAATCCGAATCATTTTTGGGATGTTACTGGCGGATATTTAATGTCACTAAACGAAGAATTAAACCGGAGAAACGGTTTTGATGAGGTGATTAACACTCGAAATAAAACAACTTTAGAAAGATACTAATCTTTAGTTTGCTCATTATTGAGCTTGATAATGATGAAGGCAACTAAAATCAGCGTAATTATTATTAAAACAAGATTGAAATACTGTTCATGACCCTGATTGTTCTTCACTTTAACATCCGGTATTTGTTCATTAAGCTGAATATCAGTGATAACAGCCTTACTAATCTTTTCCTTAACAACATACTCCCGAAACTTCTCTAAATCATACACCGGTTTGGTGGCACTACGATTCCCAAAGTAAATCAGGAATGGCTGCAACCCGGATGATTTATCAAAAATAACCCGATCTACATGATACTTAACCTCAATATTTTTAATTGTTAAGGGAAGATCATCCTGATTATAAATGATCAGTTTAATTTGCGGATCATTCAAAGTGCAATCATTAAAATTAATAGTTGAACTGTTAAGAGCAACATCTTTAAACTTGATATTGTAGATCTCACCGTTAAACGAAATTCCACGGTTAGCACCGGAGATTGTATAATGGCGCCGGTAATTGCCATCAATCTCCAATTTGATTTCATTTATCTTCAGACAGTTTTCATTATCAATCGTTATTATACTTTGGTCAGCCTGATTTTCAACCTGGTATTGTAGTTCGGTTACTTTAATAATGTGATTCTTTCCGTGATTATCGATGAAGTACGGAACTATTTTATTATTTCGATCAACAATCCTTAAATCACTTAAATCTTCATTACAATACCGATAGCATCTTTCCGGAAGCTCAACAGCCTGATACTGCTCTTCTCCCGTAACTGTAACTACGCCATAACCACGCCATAAACTCCAGTCATTCATCGCTAAAGCGCTGTTACTCCATAAAAGGAGCGCGAAGAGAATTGCTTTATAAAATTTTATTGACTTCATTTTGAGCCTCCAAGCTGTTCTTAATCCGCTGATAGATCAGGGAAATCAGCAATAAGACAAATCCGAAAACAAAATAGGCAATTATTCGGCCACCGGTTTTTAAGAAGGCAAGATCATATAAGAATAATTTGGCAGTCGCAAACAGAATCAAGCCAAGGCCTAATCTGCGAATCAAGACCAATCTTTTGCTGAAGCCATAACTGATATAACTTACTGCCATAATCAGATAGCTGATACTGATAATCAAACTGGTACTGCTTAAATTCAACTGAAACATCAAAAACACAGTTATGTTCCCCAGTAAGATCAGCCCCAGCCAGAATGAATAGTTATCAATATTGAAGGTTTCTCTTGTCAAAAGCAGCTTGATGATTGTTTTGATATTCAAAAATACCAGAATATTCATTACAAATAATACGGCTAATCCATAATATTTTAAACTTGAATACATTTGAAGCTCCGTTAACACTGGGTAAGACAATGTCAGACTAATGCCGATTAAGTCCGCAATAATATAGAAGAACCAACTTAAACCCTTTACCGCTCTATCAACCAGGAGTGGGATTCGGGAGATGCTAAGCCCTAACAGCGACGTTACCAGAGCAACCAGGATCCAATTGATAAATGAAGTTTGATAATATAGAGGAATCAATTTTACCGACAATTGGTAAGAACTATACAGTAAAAAGATCCAAACAGCAATAATGGTATAATACTTATAGACCATTATAAAGCTCTTCATTGGGCTCAATGACGGGATTTCATTTCGATGAATCAGGTAGAGATAAAACAACAATACTGCAATCTTTCCGACTATAATAATTGAATATTTCAAGGTAATCCCGGATCCTCCGGTTAAAATTGTCCACAGAGTCACCAGATAAAACGAAACTATACACAACCCAAAGATTCCCCAACCGGAAAACTCCAATCCCCGGTACTTATTCTTAGCCCCTGCAAACATCATTACCATACCTTGAACCAACCAGCCAAGCGGCCACCACACGATATTAAACTGGAATGGGACAATTAATACGGCAAAGCCAAGCGCTGTTGCATAAAACATGATTCGTGCGGCTTTTTCAATAGCCAATCTCCGCCGAATATATTGACCCAATGCCAAATAGCTCACACAGAAGATCATTGCAAATAATCCCAGGTAACGATGGAGATCCAGCTCAATAAACTGATAATAAACGATAATACAATTGATTATTGTATTTAAACCTAACAAAAGATAATCACCAACGCGAAGTCTTGCCTGGTAGATAACCGGAAAACTCATCACTGTTACGATATACATTATAAAAGTCAGCAAGCTGTAACCGATTGTTAACCATGACAAATCTGATTGAAAAACCAGAAACACCATCGCCGGAATATTCATTAAAAAGCTAAGATATTTAATGTAATCCCAACGTTTTTTTAATGAGATCGCTAACAAAATCAGATTAAAGATCAACAAATAACCCATCGCTGGGACCAGCATTCCGGTTAATGGATAATTTGACGAATAAAACACAAAGGGTAAAAAACCTCCGATTAAAGCCATTGCGGCAATTGTTTGCGAACTATAGCGGATCGACAAAATAACGGTAACCAAAGCCAGTAAAACCGAGATTAATAACGCAGTCTGCAAATCCATGATTTTGAAACCAAATACACTGTTAAAAATCGACAGGTACAGGATCGCAATTCCTCCACCCAATAAACCGGTAGCAAAGATCTGCTGTTTTTTCCGGTAGAACCACTCGCCACCGACCAAAAAAGCCCCGCCCAGTACAAAGAAGCAGAGTGCCCGCAACTGATCGGTCATAAAATTTTCATATGAATACCGGAAGAACGCCCCAACGCCAATTAAAATTAACAAAATCCCCAGTTTATTAATTAAATTTAACCCAATCTTAAACTCCCATTGATTTTGCCTGATCCGCTTCTCAATGGTTGCCTGAGAAATTCCTTCGGTTTCTAATTCTTGCCTTCGTACGGTTGTTTCATTGGATATTTGTGAAAAAGATTGCTGATATTCTTGCGCTTCACGCCTTAACTCCGCTTCAAAGTGCTGTTCCAGCTCTTTGATCTTTATATTGAATTCTTCCTTCTTCAATGTTAAGCGTTTTTCTGCGATTTCTTTAAGTCTGTCAAGTCGCGACCTGGTTATTTGCACCAGCTCACTCAAACGATCATTATTGGCGACTAACTCATTTTTAAAATAAGTCTGCAGTTTTTCATTGGTAATCTTTAAGATACTCAATTTCTCATTGAGCAACTGTTCATACAAGGCTGACTTCAGCTTGTTATTCTCTTGAGTCAGTTTTGCAACATTCTGCTTAAATTGAGCTAATTCTTTACTGTACTCAGCCAGTGTTTTCTTTAATTCGGCATTCTCCTGAATTATTCCGTCAGTATTTACATCAGCGATGATTTGATTATATTCGTCCAAAATCCTTTGTTGACTCTTCTTTAACTCAATAATCCGGTCTTTTAGATCCATATTGACAACCTCTTTCATCAACAGAATTCATCTATCTTTAATTCAATTATAATCGGTAACAAAATAATCAACCAGGGTTATCTTTAATCACCCTTGATAAGAATAAGCTAATAACGTTGTTTAAATTCAGCTAACCTACTTTGAACATTTGATTTGATATAATGCTCCCCGTTAGGATACTTCTCCAGCAATTGATAGTAATAAGGCAACAGACTGGGATTAACTACCCCTTTCAACGCTTGGACAGCAGCATGAATTACTCCCGGATCATCATCCTGCAAACAATTGATAAAGTCCTTAAGGTATTGGACTTTCTTAACTGATTTACCAACTGCATAAATGGCGCTTCTTCTAATCTCACGGTCCGAATGATAGAAGAAAGGAATATAGATTGCAACATCATCAATTGCGCTCTTCTCTAAGATATAAGTGATAAATCGGAAGTTTTCATCACTATTAGTCTTTGGTAGCAGCGCTTTGACTACACCAGCTACCTCATCAATATTTCCATACCAATAAATATATTTTAAAGCAATCAGCCTTACCGACTCTTCTTCATCTGCCAACAGCTCCAGTAAAAATGGTTTTACTTTAATAAATGAATGTTTGGTCAACAGCCCTAAAGCAGCAGATTTAATATTAACAGATCCTGTTTGACATTGTTCTTCGAGAAAAATAATCGTATCATCTAATAACGAAGGCAATCGATACATCCCATCAAGTGCAACCAATTGCTGCTTTTCATCATTACTACTTCTAAAAACCTCAAGCAGCTTGGTGTCATCACCGCCCATCTTATATCCAAACCAACTCATTTCATAACCATTGATAATCTCATCCAGCCACCGTTCATACCAATCCAAAAAGTTAGCTTCATAAGTGAAGAATGGTTTCTGAAGATCCATATCGCAGTAAACAATCCGGCCCCGATTCTCACCGCTGATAACCAGCATCATACAATATGTACACCCTTGCGTCCCAATCTCCAACATCCCTTGAAACAGCGCATTATACTCTTCATCATCCCAATCATCCTGCTCTGAAAATTTAATCAGTTCCGCCCATTCCTCATCACTAAGATTGGGATGTATCCTGCAATGTTTCGCTAAATAAGGATCATAGACATCGATCTTCAGTTGATAAATGCCATAATACGGACCGGCTCCGCCATTACCTAACTCAGTAAGAAATAATTGATACTCTTCCGGGAGCGTTATCCCATTTTTAGCTTCAAAGGCAGCAATCGCTTCACGACTAAGTGGCGGATTAAGCTCGTAGCGATGTTTATTGGAACCAAAAGTTTGCAATTGGTCATCCTTAGCTTTGGCTTTGATTAATTTTTCTCGAATTCTATCGATCTGCTCCCGCATTGTACACCTCTTGATTTAAATTGATTAAATTACTCATCAAAATCATTAACCTAATATACAACTGTACCAAAATTTAATTACACTTTGTTACTATCATGTTAATATTTATTCATATCTTTGTCAACCACTACCAACTTCTTAATAGAAAAGTCCCTTAGTATATTTGCGCTTTTTTATCATTCACTTAAAAACCATTAGTTGATTAAAAATATTTAAAAAACAATCAATTGATGGTATAATAGTATTGAATGGGAGGTACAATAATATTGAACTCTAATAGTTATCAAGTATCAATATATGAAGTCAATAGATTTCTCGAAGAACTTAGAAATATACTTTCAAACAAAGAATCCATTCTTGATATTATACCTAAAAAAAAAGCACGAAGATCCATGTGACTCATCTACAACAGAAAACACACTACTGGATTTAGAATATGATAGTGAAGATGTTAGAAGAGAACTTAGTCAACTAGAAATTAGTGATTATATAGAAAATATTGTTGATGATAAAGATAGTAAGCTACCTCCTTTCTGGGTTTTTGGAAAAGTGATTAATGCAAAAGAAATTTATATAAAACTAAAAATTAAATCTCCAAAAAAGATTTTTTGCGTTTCTTTTCATTATGCCAAATATAAACTAAAAAATAGTCCCTATAAGTGAGATAAAGGAGATGAGAGTTATGAATAATGATACCTTAATAGAAAAAATTAACTATGAATGTCCATTTTGCGACAATCTTCATTCTATAGAAATTCACAAAAGAATAACCAAAGCCTTAGTAAAAGATACAGTAGTAGAATATGAACAAACTTACTATTATTGTCCAATTGAAGATGAGGAATTTACTCCAGACAAAATTTTGGACCAAAATTTATTAAAAGCTAGAGATGCATATCGAAAACAAAAAGGATTATTAACCTCTGAACAAATAAAAAAATATCGCAACAATTATGGCCTTAACCAAGTAGAGTTTTCTAATTTGCTTGGTTGGGGAGATGTAACAATTCAACGCTATGAAAAAAAATTAATTCAGGATGAAACCTATGATCAATTAATCAGATTAGTCGGAGAGGATCCTGCATTTGCATTAAATCAATTGGATAAACACAGAAATAATTTTCAAGAGGATAGATATAATCAAATTAGAAATATTTTAAAAAATCAAATTAGGGAGAAAAAAAATCTATCATTAATTATTCAGTCAATAAAAAACATTTACATTCAATATGAAGAAGAATCTGAACTAAATGGTTATAAAAAAATTGATATTGACAAAATTGCAAATATATTAGCCTTTTTTGCCAAATATAATGATCCTTTATACAAAGTAAGGCTCATGAAATTATTATGGTACACAGATGCTTTACATTTTAAAAAATACAATAAATCAATAACCGGATTAGTGTACTGTCATTTGCCTCTAGGAGCGGTTCCGGAAGCACACGAAGAAATACTACGTTTGCCATCAATAAAAGTTGAAGAAGAACAAGTAACAGATAATGGTGCTTGGTACAGAATTTATCCTACTAAAGAAGTTAATTTAAATCTATTTTCAACTAGCGAATTAGAAATTTTAACAACTGTATCTAATTATTTTAAAAATATGACAGGTAGGCAAATAAGTGATTATATGCATAGGGAAAAAGCTTATATAAAAACCGAAAAATATCAACTAATTTCATATAGTTTTGCAAAAGAGCTTAAAGATTTTAATTAAATCTCCACTCTGTTAAAATTAACAGAGGGTAATCCATTCACAGCAACAGATTAAAACATAGTAACAGAAACCGACAGTAAAGGGGCAATCAAAATTCCTGCGGAGGTGAATTAATTGAAACTCATTTTTGACCAAGCTGTATTAGAAAAAGTGTTAGCAGTAGTATCGAGAGGTATTGCCACAAAACCACCAATGCCCATTTTAAATGGCATCCTGATCGATGCAACTGATACTGCAGTATACTGTTCAGCGACTGATACCGAATTGGCAATTCGAATGAAAGTTCCTGATGTGCAAATCGGAGCGAGTGGAAAGCTATTGATTTCCGGAAAACAGTTTACTGATGTTGTGAGCAGTTTATCACCAGGACAAATCAAACTTACTGCTGATACTAATAAAGCTATTGTCCAGTCAAAGCAAGCTGAATTTGAATTGCCTTCACTGTCAGCAGCTGACTTTCCGGAAATGCAGGGACCAAGTGGAGTAACGTATATAGTTGATGCAGACAACTTGAAAACAGCAATCAAACAAACAATATTCGCAACAACTTCTGAGCTTCTGAAACCATATCTAAGTTCGGTGTTGTTTGAAATCAAACCAGGGATGTTACGATTAGTAGCAACTGATGCCAGGAGAATTACAGTCAAAGAAATACCAGTTCAAAGCAAAATCAGCAGATCAATACTAGTACCAGTTAAATCCCTCAAAGAAATTGCCGAAATAATCGATGGTGAAGTAACTTTTATGATTGACGATGAGCAAATATTTGTAATGAATCAAGAGATCACAATTAACTCAAAACTGATCATTGACCAATTTCCAAACTATCAACAATTAATCCCTCAAAAATTTATGGGTGAAATAATTTTGGAAAGAGATGCCTTCATAAAGTCACTTGAAAGGACCAGTTTGGTTTCGGAATCAGTAAAACTTGAAATTCGAAACGACAGTATAATTTTATCATCAGCCGCAACCGACAGCGGTCAATTTAGGGAGGAACTACCAATTGCACAATCAGGAGACCTTTCGACGGTTGGATTTAAAGTAAAGTATTTACTTGACTTCCTCAAGGCTATTGATACCGAAAAAATCGAATTTAAGTATAACGGAGACAACAAGCCGGCAGTGCTTAAATTAAAAGATCAAAACGACTACCAATACATCGTTATGCCGTCAAGGTTATAATAGACAGCGTACAAACCATGAAACTGCCACATCTAATTTTCCTTCAGACTCCGGTACTGAATCGCCTCGGCTAAATGAGGGATTTCAATCGTGGCTGATTCATCAAGATCAGCAATCGTCCTGGCTACCTTTAGAATCCGGTAATAAGCTCTGGCGCTAAGTGAAAAACGTTGGACCGCCTGCCGTAACAGATCACGCCCGGCTGGATCCAACTCACAATATTTTTTAATGTCTTTACTGCTCATCTGGGCATTGCAGTAGTAACTCTTCCCGGCAAACCTGGCCCGTTGCCGCAGGCGGGCTTTCTCCACCCGTTGCCGGATCTCATAAGATGATTCCCCTCTTTGGACCGAATCGTACTCATATTCTTGCAGCCTTGGGACTTCGATTTGGATGTCAAAACGATCCATCAGCGGCCCGGAGATCCGGCTTTGATAACGTTGAATCTGGACCGGACTGCATGAACAGGCTTTATAGGGATCATTTAGAAATCCGCACGGGCATGGATTCATCGATGCCGCCAGCATAAAATGGGCCGGAAATGAAAGGGTGGAAGCCGCTCTGGCAATGGTGACCTTGCCATCTTCTAATGGCTGCCGTAACACCTCAAGCACCTCACGGGGGAACTCCGGCAACTCATCTAAAAATAACACTCCGTGATGTGCCAGACTAACTTCACCAGGACGCGGAATCCTTCCTCCACCAATCAACCCTGCGGCACTGGTAGTATGATGCGGCGCCCGAAACGGCCGTTTTTGGATCAGCGAATTCCCCGGTGCCAAAAGACCGCCGACACTATAGATTTTGGTTATCTCAATCGCTTCTTCAAGACAAAGGGTTGGTAAAATTCCCGGTAACCGCCGCGCCAGCATCGTTTTCCCCGATCCCGGCGGGCCGGCCATCATAATGTTATGACCGCCGGCTGCTGCTACTTCCAATGCGCGTTTTGCCTGTTCCTGACCACGGACATCAGCCAAATCTTCATCAAGTTCTAATGCAGCAGCAACCTGTCCCCCGAACGAATTGGCATCAAAAAGCTGTGGTACCCAGTTACCATTGAGAAATTCACAGGCTTGATGGAGATTTTCAACAGGAATTGGTTCGATCCCGGTCACAACCAAGACCTCATTCAAATTGGCAGCCGGAAGCACCAAATATTTTTTACCGGCATCACGCGCCGCCAGTGCCATCACCAACATCCCGGCAACCGGTCGCACACTGCCATCCAGAGCTAACTCGCCAATAAACACCGAATCGCCAATTTTCTCGTCCCTCACATCACCTTTGGCAGCTAAAACACCTAAAGCGATCGGAAGATCAAAACCGGAACCTTCTTTTTTAATATTGGCCGGAGCAAGATTGACCGTAATCCGGTGAAAATAGAACTCCAGTCCGGAGTTCTTAATCGCAGCCCGGACCCGGTCTCGCGCTTCCCGGACCGCCAAATCAGGTAACCCAACAATTTCAAATGATGGGATTCCACCGCCCAAATCAACCTCAATCTGGACCAAATAGCCATCAATACCTGCAAACGCAAGGCTTTCGACTTTAGCTAACAAATCAAACTGACCCCCATATAAGTAACCAATTATATAAATTTAAGTATCAAATTTCAACCGGAAAAAGCATTTTGAATTAATTTAATCTGATAACTTTGCTGTGACTGATAATCAATTGATACAACATCAAACCGGATTGCAACATCATTCAACGAACGGCTGGTCAAAAAATGTAATGTCGCCTTGATCAGATGCTTTTTCTTGGAAGCATTAATTGCGTCATAGCCATACCCATAGTTATTCGTATGCCTCGTCTTCACTTCAATAAAACACCAGACACCGGCTTGCTGGCCAATAATATCAATCTCTCCAAACGGGCAGCGATAGTTACAGGCAATGATTTGATAGCCGTTCTGCTGCAGATAATCAACGGCAATCCGTTCACCCTGGTTACCAAATTTTCTTTTACTTGTATTTTTTTGCATATATGTTATTTCGTTATCTTGGAAATTTTTCCTTTTTAATATATTAATTTTTTTACGGTTTTGATGGGTTAGTACATTTGTGATTGAGAGGTTAAAAAGATTAAAAATAGTCGAGAGATTAGAGGTATTAAAAGTTGGCCAAGTACTTCATAAAAAGTTTATTCAATAAATACACATATTCTATAATTTTAACATTTTTATACATCACCTTGCTATAGAAAGATGGTTGATAAATTGGCAGGTTTAACAGTTGTGAAATGTTTAGGAAGGCGGTTTAAAAAGTCAACACTCTGGAAATAATAGCTTATAAACAAATGGAGGGCGTTTATGTATGATTATCCGTGACCGTTTTGCGTTGGGAGCTTTGGCGGCTCAAATTGCAACTATTCCCCAACTATTACTCAACGTTTGCGCTGTACAACTGGGATTTACAAAATATTATAGCTTTCAGATCTCCGGCAGTATTTATCTCTTTAAAAAATTAACGCTGACACCCGGAGGGATTTTATTAGGAATATTAACCTGGATCTTAATGGCAGCAATTCTGGGGATTATTACGAGCTATATCATATTCTGGACCGGTAAAGATTTCTGGTGGTTAAAAGGAGCAATTGTCTCCAACGCAATCATGTATACCATGGTTTATGGGTTTATCTTTGCGATGGGCGGTCCAAAAATAATTCCTTGGGATTTGGGCACAAATCTCTCCTTGTTCTTTGATAATTTAGTTTTTGGTATTTTGACCGGTTATTTAGTGGCACATTGGAGCGTCCCAGAGCCAAACAAACCTTAAAAATGCTGGGCATAATTTAAACCCAACAACTTGCCTGATCAGATCCCTCATTTAATAATCTTTAGAAATACTTCTACCATCTCCTGATCAAACTCGGTCCCCGAATTACTCTGGATATAATCTACCGCTTCTTCAAAACTCTTTGCTTTACGATAGATCTTCTCGGTGATCAATGAATCAAATACATCCGCAATCGCTACAATCCTTGCAAATTCGTGAATTGCCGTTCCGGCCATTCCACGAGGATAACCACTGCCATTATAGCGTTCATGGTGTTGATAAGCCACATGAATCGAAACATGTGAGAGTCCATCGTTACCCTTGAGGAAATTATAGCCTATTTCAGGGTGTGTTCTAATAATTTTGGTCTCTGCTTCAGTCAGAGGCTGTTTTTTATCTAAAATTGTTAACGGGATTTGGGTCATTCCAATATCATGGTATAATGCCCCAATTGCCAAATCGGCCAGTTTTAATTGATTATAAGTCAGTTTCAACCCCATCTTCACTGCGATAACACAAACATTCACCGAATGGCCATAGAGATAGTCGCTATGAAGCCGGATATCCGGAAATTCACTAAGCGGATTATTCCGGTTACTGTTGATCTCATCAATCAATGAATATAATAGCTGTTTATTTGATAACAAGTTCAGTTTTTTACCGGCCCGGATCTCCTGATCAAGTTTGGAAAGCCCCCTGATCAGGTCAACCCGGGTAATATCCGAAACAAGTTCTGCAACATTGATCTCCTGAACAGATTCAATATATGCAGCCGGCAGTCCTAAACCACTGAGCCTGGTTAACAGTTGACCGGTCAATTCCGTCTTCTCCTTAACCAGAATTCTCCCATCGGGTGAATAGATACTGCGTGCTAAGACCATCCCTGGTTGCAAATCTTCGATGCGAACTTTCTTCATTAGTCACTCTCCTGCTATTGTTGATATTTTTGGTCCATCTTCCAAATAAAAGCAAGTATTGTTGCAACTAAATGATAAGTTTCTTCAGGAATTGGAGTTCCCGGCTCTAACCCTGACAACACCTTTGCCAAGGTCGGTTCAACATGGCTAGGAACCCCAGCCTCCTGCGCCAGTTGCATAATTATTTCGGCAATCCTTCCTTGTCCTGATGCTACCACTACCGGAGCATGATCAATCCCCGGCTGATAACGAAGCGCCGCTGCATATTTTGGCTGTTTAGGCGGGTTTCTTTTAGTTACATCCACAAATCTAATTCTCCTGTCCCAACATTGATCGTCTGATCCGGTTTCAACTTCACATTGATCAGCGCCGTCGTACTAAGCGACTGCTCCTCCAGTAACCGTTTTAACTCTGCGTTATTACTCAGCAGTAAATTTTTAACCAGCTCTTTCTCAACCGTAAAATTAACTTTCAGGAGGTCCATATTCACTCCTATTGCTACTTCAATCAAACCCAAATTAGCAGTAGGGACCTTCAATTTAACCAGTTGCTGACAGTGATCTGGTTCGTTGGGATTACCGTTCGACTGCCATTCAATCGAAGCTTCATGAATCTGTTGTTGGAAATCAAGCACCGGAAAACGGACCACTGCGCTATCAACGGAAAGATTGGTTTCCGTTTGAGTTTTGGGACGTAATTGACAACTGGCCTCTAATAATTTTTGTAACTGTTCAGGTAAATCCGGTTCAGCATCATTCTCAACACGATGATTAATCGGTTCCGTACTGGCACTTGCATCGGTTTTAGTTTGAGAATGCAGATGTCCATGATTTTTAATCAGATATTCTTTAATAACTTCAGCTTCACTTTCAGAATTCAGTAGTACCCGGTCAGCTTGGTCAGCAGGCAATAACTGTTTGAGCAGCTTCCAGATGGTGTTTCGTAACTCCGGATCATTAGCAATCCAAGCAAACATAGTTGTTCCAGGAGTTACTGCCCACTGTTGGGCTAACATAAAAGCCATTATTTCCGGTTTAAGCGGATACTGATGCTTTGTTTCAAACTTTTGCAGTTCTTCAACTAATTTGGGGACACTGTTTTGATCCAACCCATACTTATTGAGCAAATTGATTAAATTTTGATTTGGGCTGACCCTCTCATCAACAGCGACTATACTTTGATTAGCTTCTGGCGCACCATCGAGTGCTGCTAAAAGCTTCAGTTTAAGATCACCGTTGTTACTCTCTAACACCTGAAACCGATAATGGGAGCCGGGATTAACCGTAACCCCGTCCAACCTTGCTCTCAACGAATATCCCGCCATCTGAAGCAAAACTTCGTCATTAGTAACGGAGATTATTTTCCCGGCAATCTGTTGTCCTATCCGCAGATTGAGGACTTCAATGCTACTAACCGGTTTAACGCCTGCGATAGGAAGGTTAATCTTCATCAGGCATCCAGCTCCTTAAAGAGTTCCAGAGATTGATTGGTACGTGGTTCTAAGCGAAACGAACGACGATGAATCGGTGATGGCCCCAGCTTACTTAACATCTCATAATGTTTCTTGGTTGGATAGCCTTTATGTTGCGCAAAACAATAACCTGGATATTGCCGGTCATAATCGAGCATGATCTGATCGCGAGTATATTTGGCAATTACCGAAGCTGCCGCTATTGCTATTGAACGGGCATCACCGTGAATTAACGACTTTTGGGGGAGATCCGTCTCCGGGACAACCAGAGCATCTACCAGCAAATAGTCTGGGGGATTCTTTAGATTCTGTAAAGCCTGCAACATTGCCAAACGTGAAGCTTGATAAATATTAACCCGGTCAATCTCCGCAGGTTCAACAATCCCGATCCCATAATCCCATTCACCGGAGGTCAAATAGTGATAAAACTCCTCCCGTTGCTTCTCACTTAGTTGCTTTGAATCATTAAGATCTTCCAGCTTAAACTCAGGCAGCAAAATAAAAGCTGCCGCCACCACCGGGCCGGCTAACGGTCCCCGCCCAGCTTCATCAAGGCCGGCAACTCTCAAATAACCTTGACTCCAACAAGCTCTCTCCTCAACTAAACGTTCTTCATAGGTGAGTACTTTTTTTGGTTGTTTAATTTTTTTGGCCATTTCACAATCTTCTTTGAAAAGTTTTTATAATATAAATATAAATATTTTTTCAACTCAAGTTCGATATACTAATCTAAGAACACCAATAACAATCAACATTATAATTATCGGTACTTGAAAAAAAAACTTTAAAAAGGTACTCTGTTGGAATTTTTTATATTTAGATTCAGCAATTGCATGCAGGAAATATCATACTATTAAACGAACTTAACTTATATATTCTTTGAGGAGGTCCCTTGTGGTACAACTGCCTAACCAAATTAAAAGATGGATACCAACCGGATTAAGCATCGTCTTGTTCATCACCCTGATCATCTCAGGAATCCTGCTTTTCCAATCTTATAACCAATCCGGATATCACTTAAATTGGACGAAATTAAACTATTCCGCCGCCGGTTTAGCTTTATTGGCTTTATTGGTTTCCTGGTTTATTGAAGCGCTACGCGTTCTGCTGATTGCTCATGCTTTGGGAGAAAAAATATCTCTGAAACAGATTATTAATATCAACCTTGCCGCGACATTTATCGGAAATATTACCCCATTTTATTCCGGTGGTGTTCCGACCCAAATTTTCCTGCTCTGTCAAGCCGGAATTAAACCCGGTAAATCCAGCGCTATTGTGACAATGAGGGTTGTTTTATCAACGCTTTTATTCACATTGTTTGCCCCAATCTTACTTTGGTTTTACCGGACCAATTTCCCTGATGGCATTTTACATCAGGTTACAACGGTTGCGATTCCAATCTCAATCGTCATTTCAGCATTCCTGATCTTATTTGTCATCAATCCTAAACTGTCAAAAGTGTTAATCGCTTACCCTTTAAAACGGCTGGAGAAAACCCGGTTTTATCTGAAGATTGAACCGCAAATTAATAAATTTCTTGCTGAAATTGAGCTGTTTCACGATTCGGTCCAACAGTTCCGCAAAGGTTATAGCTTTTTTCTGGTAGTTGCTGCTACTTTGGCTTACTGGATCTGTAATTTTGCAATTGCTCCCTTTCTGATCTATGCTTTTAATATTAAAGCCACAGGGATCTTTATTAAAAGCGTTTTAATCCAGTTTGTCTTAGTATTTATCATTTCTTACCTGCCTGTCCCTGGAGGAGCAGGCCTGTTTGAGCTTGGTTTCTTTACCCTTTTTAATTTCGTACCGATGCAAATTCGTGCACTTTTCATCTTCTGTTTACGATTATTAAACTACAATCTGATTACTTTTGTTGGGGGGATTATTTTGCTGCGGATTGTTAATCGTCCTGCGCCGCAGTCATAATTGGAACCTCTAAGCTTATCTGACCGAGGCGTCCATTCCGAAATTCCTGCAGCAAGGTAGTTGCAGCACGGTTTAAGTCAAGTTCGCCTCCCTTTAGTAAAAAGCCTCTTTTTCTTGCATACCATTCCAAACCCAACTCAGCTGAATCAACCTCAATCCCGGCTTCATTCCACCGAAAGATCACTTCTCCGTAATGTTCTAACAGATAGAGCGCCAGATCATAAATCGGAAGTAACTGTTCCTTAATCGTACCGATTAATGCCAGCTTCAAACCGGCATCCTGATCGGTGATCTTCGGCGGCAGGATACCCGGCATATCAAGAACTTCAATTCCTTTTTTCTTAATCCACTGTTTTCCTCTGGTTATTCCCGGAATATTACCGGTCTTGGCGGTCCCACTTCCAATCAACCGGTTAAGAATCGTTGATTTCCCGACATTGGGGATCCCCACAACCCCAACCCGGACCGATTTGCGAAACCCAGACGGCGAATATTTGGTATTAAGCAGTTGCCAGATCTGATTGGTTCCGGCGCCATTCTTCCCATTCACTTCGATCACCGGATAATCCTGCCGGTTAAACCATTCCTTCCAGGCTTTAGTCACCTTGGGATCGGCAAGATCAATCTTATTTAATAAGACAATATTCGGCCGTTTCTTTAAGATAACCTCCAAATCGCTGTTATGACTCGCTAACGGAACCCGAGCATCTCTAATCTCTAAAATAACATCCAGGTATTTAATCAACTCATTCAGTTGTCGCTTAGCCTTAGCCATATGCCCTGGATACCAGTGAATCGTCGAATCCATCCTCTAACCTCACTTTTGCAGTCCTAATCTATTAACCGTTCAACAAAGTCAAAATTTTTACAGCCTATTGTGAAAAATTTGACTTACTATTTGTCGTTTGCTGATTTAGTTTTTTCTTCAAGTATTCCACAAATTCCTTCGAAAAACAAAAAATAAAGGAAGTTCTGAAAACTTCCTTTAAAAAATTCATTTAACTTTGTAACTTAAGTCCAGCTAATCCGTTATAATTAATAGAACATCACTTAAACCAAACTTATAACGCGCGTGGATGAGTCTTGTCGTAGACCTCTTTAATCTTACTTTTGGTAAGGTGCGTATAAATCTGTGTAGTGGAGATATCAGCATGACCAAGCATCTCTTGGACCGAGCGCAGGTCAGCGCCATTCTCCAACAGATGGGTTGCAAATGAATGTCTTAAGGTATGCGGAGTAATTTCATTTTCAAGATTGATATTTTCAGCATATTTTTTAATGATCTTCCAGAAACCTTGCCGTGTCAAACGATGACCATGGTGGTTTAAGAATAAAGTATCCTCATTCATACTGGAAGCAAGGAACTTACGTGCATGTTCAATATATAATTTAATATGCTTTGTGGCATATAATCCAAGTGGCACAATTCGTTCCTTTGATCCTTTACCATAGCATTTGATATAGCCCATCTCCAAATTTACGTCTCCCAATCGTAACGAAACCAGTTCGGATACCCTTAAACCGGCAGCATATAAGATTTCTAACATTGCCCGGTCACGAATCCCGGCCGGTGTTTTGAGATCAGGTTGCGCCAATAAACGTTCAACATCTTCAACCGATAAAACCTTGGGTAACTTCTTCTCTTGTTTCGGCGCATCCAGATTGATCGTTGGATCCCGCTCAATCTTATCTTCACGAAACAGATAATGATAATAAGACTTGATTGCCGCTAAACTTCTTGACAGCGTTGCCGTCGCTTTTCCTTGAGCCTGTAGTTGGAGTAAGTATCCAATAACAGTAGCCTGAGTTGTTTCTGATAATCCCATCCGTTTTTTCTCTTTTAAATAAGTCAAGTATTGCCGTAGATCTCTTTCATAAGATTCCAAAGTGTTTTTTGATAACCCGCGTTCAACTGACAAATAATTAAGATAATCTTGTAGGGTATCGTACAATTTGGTCAACTCCTTTTGTTAACTTAACCTCTAACAATTTCGACAGTTTTAAAATAAACTCCTTTTTTAAGCAGACAGGAAAGATTTCCAATTTGATATTATTAAATTAGTCTGCCTACCCAACCAGTCAATGCCGGTGTCAAATATCCTTGGACCAATCCGGCGACAATCATTACCACCAACACAATCAGAGTTAAAACCGCACTTCGAATCAGTTCTTCCCCAATCGGGACCTGCCGTTTGGTAAACCTAATCTTAGCTAATGCCGTAGCACAATCGATCATTGCCACCACCATCAATAACAGCCCCGGGATGATCAATAAATTATGCGGCACGATCCCGGCCATTACCACAACCGCACCCTTCAATCCCATGTTCTGAAGGAGAAAACCCATACAAAATCCCAGAATAAAACCCCGGGTAAAGATTAGCAGTAATGCTAATGGAATCCCAATCACACTGATCCCCATGAAAAACAGGAAAAAGACGGTCTGAATATTGGCAATAATCGTCTGTTTGGTATAAGCATTGTTTTGGACAATTGTTGTTTCATGAAGTCCTTGGGTTACATATTTAATTAAATCGGCTTTTTGATCAAATTCCATTAATCGTGCAGCTAAAACGCCAAATATTATCCCCATAACAAAAAGAATCAGCACCAGCGCCACTAAAAAGATCCGGTCTTTAAAGTACAACGCAATTAACGTTTTCAACTTTGGCAACAAAAAATCCCCCCTTGTCCACTCCATTAACAATTTTATGGTCAAATAGGGGGAAATATGATAATTTTATAAGTTTAGTTTTATACAACGATTCAATTTTATTTCTGGCCGCTTAGAATTAACTTAAAGCATCTTTTTCACTGCTTCCCACAACAAATCACAAAGATTTTCATTTTCAAACTCTTCTCCCGCAACAAGGCATCGAAATACACCATCATACCGTTCGATCGACAGATTGGAAGTTAATTGATTACTGAAGATCATCGCCATCAGTTGCGAGATATCCAGAAACGGCAGGCACTCTTCCTTATTGAAAAATATTTCTGAGTCGACATCATCATCCGTATTATCATTATCATAATCTTCAATAGTATCATCATCCAACTGCGCAAACTCCTCGGATATTGCAGGATCGGTTACCGGAGCAACTTCAAAGAACATCTGATAATAATCATAGCCATGAACCGGAACTCTAAACGTATTAAACCGCTTATCCTGATTAATCGCATTTATTACAATATCTTTAATCACATAGATTTCATAAGAATAAAGATCACGTTCAACATCCTGGCAGATTGGAATGATAATCCGGTCATACTGTTCTGGCTGCCACAGGTCCCGCAACGCACCTTTTTGAGTTTCTGACAAATTAATAATTGCTTCAACCGGTACATATTTCCTCATACTAAATCCCTCTCTTATTGATTATCTTTCATATAGATTTACGGCCCTGACTTTTCCCCTTATAGACCTCTTAATTCGAACATCTGCTAATATCTTCCTGCAAAATAAAAAAACCTGTAATGCACAGGTTTCTCGTGATCAAAATATCTTAAATAGTCACTTTAACGCCAAAAAACCCTGGTTGACGATTAATTGGACCAAAAATTGTGCGGCAAGAACATCTTCCATCGAATTCGAACTTGCTGCAACTACCGAAATCCCGCAATCAAATTTTTGTGCCTGCTCAATTGCCCGTTGTACTCCAGCCAGTGCCGGAGCAATTCCTTTTTTCTCCGGAGTACGGGTTACCGTAGCTGTAACTACTGCCGGTGCTCCGCTAATAAAAGCAGCATCAAAAGCTACCCCGCCAGTGTCCGAAACAAACAAAGCAACTTTTTCTTTAAAATCAACCAGTTTATTAATCTCGGAACCAATATTCGGAACTATTTCACTGATCGCCGCTCCGGAACGGGCTACACCCAGAAGCGCCGTTTCAGCCCGTTTACGTCGCTCTTCTTCGGTTCCATAACGTGGTTCAGCAACCACAACCAACTGTGTCTTGTGTTTCAAGGCCGTCTTCCCGGCAAGATAACCCATCCGCTCCGGGTTAAGATTAACCGGTGCTTTACAGTTCGTTGGCGCGGCTCCAAACAGAGCAATTGCCCCCGCTTCCAACGCCACTTCCGCACTGGTGGACATATCAATAATATCGACAATTACTACGACATCACCCCGGCGGCCGGCTTCGGCCGCTCCGGAGGCATTAAAGACCAAGTTAACACTGTTCATTGATAAACTAACCTCATCGTCCTCAACTGTCTTATTGCAGGTTTATTGGAAGATCACCATTTATTGTTGGCGATCAGTGTATTTACTGCTAGTGCCGTCTTGCCATCAACCCTGGCTTCGTTTTTAAGATACTCAAGCAGTTCTTCCTTTGACATTGTAACAATCTCAATAAATTCATCGTCATCCTGTTTTGCCGAACAAGGTTCTAAATCAGTTGCCAAGTACAGATGCAGGATCTCATCACTAAACCCCGGTGAACTCCAGAAGGATAACAATAACTCGATTCGATTGGCTTTATAACCAATCTCTTCCGTTAATTCCCGTTGAATTGATTCGACAGGATCTTCACCGGCTTCCAGTTTGCCGGCAGGAATCTCCAGTAAAGTAGTTCCGACCGGATGACGGTATTGTTTAACCAGCAATACTTTGCCATTATCTAAGATTGGCACAGCGGCAACTGAACCCGGATGGTGCAAATAATCCCGGGTAGCCTGCTTTTCATTGGGCAGCCGGATAATATCCGAATGGAGTTCCATAAAACTGTTTTTATAAATGATCGTTTTATTGATCAAGTTCTCATGAAAACTGTTTTTTAAATTATTCAATCTTCGTTAACTCCTTTTGTCGATTCTCAGCCACAAGTGCCGCCAGATAACCGGCCGCAACGGTACTCTGGAAAAAAGCCGGATCGTCATCGACGCCACGGCCCATACTTTTAACCTTGATTCCGTACTCTGCAAACAATTCTAATACCGACGGTTCATCTGTAGCATACCAAGATTGGGTACTAAATAAACCATTTTTCTTGATTGCCTCCAAAACTTCTTGACGTAACCTGGGTTCAAGCAACGTTGACAGTGGCAGATTGGTCTTCTGGGAAGCCAGCTTTAAAATAGTTACCGTATGATGGCTTAAGCCGAAATGTCTGGCTCTTGGATCAGCACCACTGATCCGCGGTACCATGATTGAATTTCCATTGAGACGTACGGTTAAATCAATCACCCATGATAATTCAATTCCGCTAAACCCCAGTTTGGTCCCGGTCCCTACTATCCCCGGGCCCAGGCCAACAATGATCAAATCCGCCTTTTCAGCTTGGCCGGCTGTCAACATAGCCGAAGGAATGCTGACTGCCTCCAGATCGCCACCAAAAGCGTTACCGGCTGTAATCGTCAAGTCCAAGAGTTTTTTCTGTTTTAACTCTTTCACCAGGTTACTAAGCGCAATCGGTAGTGCTGCAGCATCATTCATGATATAAACGATCTTCGCAGGTTTACGGTATTGCTGCCTGAATCCCAAAATAATCCCCGGTAACATGCTGTGCAACGAAGCAGCAACCACCGGCGTACCATTGAGCGAATCAACGTCTTTCAACGTCTGATGGTGAGGGCCGGCCTCCTCTTCAGCCGCTAAAATCGGGAATTGCCACGGAGTGTACCGCAACTTCATAATATGTCCTTTAGGAGGAGCATCCACCTCCTGCAGCTCATCATTATATTCCGGCAAAACAAAATGGCGGCCACCTGTTCCCAAACCAAGCTTTACTGCAGTAACATTTAAGGCCACCCGTTCGCCAACAGTCAAACGCTTATTAAAAGCCGGATAATTGTAAGCATTATGTTCAGTACCATCATCCATCCGCACTGCTAGTTCCTGAAGGTCCGTCCCGTCAGAAATCACTTTGGTAACCAACCCCCATGCTACATCAAACACCAAACCACCCCAATACTAGATTGAAAAACCTGCAACAGCAGGCTCTTCCGGAAAGCGAAACTACAATATTCAAAATCATTCTCAATTAATATTTCTGCGCCTTTTCCAGCGGTGATACCTTTTTCGATAACCAAGGGACGCAAGTAACTGTTGTGATTCAGTAAGTTCTTTTTCAAGACTGGCAATCTTTTCTTGGGTATTCTTAAAACGAAGGTCATTATCGCTTTTCCAGATTAAAACAAATCCCCAGCCACAAATCAAGAAAGTAACTAAAAATGATAATGGTTCAAACAGATCACAGATTAAATAAATAAATAACGAAACAATTCCAATCTTTAACAGGATTAAACCCCAATAATAATTGTCATCCCGCTCCAGTTTCAACTTGGTGATTCGCCGAATAAACTCAATCACTTTCTATTACTCCTTCCTCTTCCGCACTTGGCAACGGCTCGCTGTTCTGTCCGATCCAATCAGAGATTCGCGGCAATTCGTTCAAATCATTCAGTCCAAAGTAATGTAAAAACTTCTTGGATGTCCGATATAATATCGGGCGCCCCGGGCCATCCTTTCGGCCGGCCTCTTCAATCAAATTCTTTTCGATCAGTGTGTTCAACGGACTCTCAATACTTACTCCCCTTAACGATTCAATCTCCGCTTTGGTAATCGGTTGTTTATAGGCAATAATTGCCAAGGTCTCAATTGCTGCTTGGGATAATCCGACATTACGCGGAGTCTTCATCAATTTCTCCAAATAAGGGGCACATTCGGGATGCGTACAAAACTGGTAGCCATTAGCCACCTCATTGATTTGGATTCCCCGCTTCATTCTCCGGTAATCTTCGATCAAATCATTGATCAACTGTTTAACAGTATGCTCATCAATATTAATAATTTCAGCGATTGTTTTTGAGTTAAGTGGTTCCGAAGCAGCAAAGATTAATGCCTCTATTGTTGCTCGCGCCATAATCAGATTCAAAAAAGAACCACACCTTCATCCAAGTTTTTCAGTCATTATAAGTAGCTTTTATGATAATGTCATCAAAGACATTTGCTTGATAAACTTCCAACTTACGAAGCCGGATCAGTTCCAAAACTGCCAAGAAACATGTGATTAAGTCAATTTTAGTTGTAACGTTACTAAAAACACTTTTAAACGAGATCTGTTTTTCTGCTTCAACCAGCTGTAAAATCTCAGCCATTCTTTGTTTAATTGAGATCTCCGGTTTCGGGATGGCCGACTTCAAATGGGCCACTTCCATACTGTCCATGACCGCTTTGAAAGCCTCCATTAACTCCCAAACCGATAGTTTTTTTAACGATTCATCAACCAGTGCATATTGTTGGTCCGGAAATTCACCGGCTGTCCGCGTATAAACCTGGAGCTGTTTCGCTTCAATAACCTGTAAACTGGCAGCAGCTTCCTTAATTTTTTTATACTCAATCAATTTGCAGACCAATTCCCAACGGGGATCTTCTTCGTCTTCGGCAGTACCTTCTTCCAATCCGGTTTCACTCAATTGAGGCAACAGCATCTTCGCTTTGATCTGCATTAATGTTGCCGCCATTACCAGAAAATCGCCAACACCGTCTAAATTAAGCATTTGGATTGTTTGAAGATACTCCAGGTATTTTTCAGTAATAGTGGCAATCGGAATATTATAAATATCAATCTCGTCTTTCTCGATTAAGTGCAACAATAAATCCAGCGGTCCTTGAAAACCATCCAAAATTATCTGGTAATCCATATGTACCCACTTTTAATTTTTATTATCAGCAGTCTGTAACAGCGCTAATTCTTCATCTTGTCCGTCCGGAAGCCGATCATGATGTCGCCGGATCAAACTTACAATTGCCGGGTCAATTCCAAAGATTCGCGCCATATGTGAACCCCGTAACGGATGATTCAGGTCAACATAAAAACCATAACGGATTTTGCTCCAAAAACCATTGCTGCTTTTTTTAGCCAACTTCCGCCGGAGCTCCGGCATAACTCTCCGAACCAAGCCAACAAACAATCGGGAACAAAAAGTTAAATCTCCGTCAATTTTACCAATATCATGTAACAATGCTGCCTTAATCACTTTGTCCAACTTCAGACTGCGGGTATAACCAGCTTCATTCAGAATGGTCTTAGCAACATCCATACAATGACACTGGTCAATCTTACTCATCTGAAAAAAGAGAAATTTACTGGGCTCATCAAGATAATCGTCGATCAATTTCAAGTCAACCGGTAATAACTCTGCCTTCTTAAAACTTAACATCCGCTTCAATCCACCCAAACCTCTTCTACTCCTTTAAACAATAATCTAGTAAGCGATTAAAACAGCTCCTAACCGCTTACCAGATTGAGCAAAAATTTACCTGCGAATCTTCAAGCAACAAATTCGCTTCAATTATTTGCTTCCCATCCAAATTGTATTTGTCTTATCAAATATTTTAATTATATCACATCATTTTGAATATTTAACGATCATTTTTACTGCAAAGTTCCTTCATCTGAAACAACTACTGCCAATAAATTCCCGTAAAATTGAGTTTAACGGTACTTCGGTATCGTCTAATGGTAAAAAGTAGCCTAAGAATTTTAATAACCTTTTCGCCTCCGGATACTCGGGATAATCCGGAGTTATCTTCTTCAACAATGGTTCCGCATACTGTTTTAACACCGCCAATTCATAGATCAATGCCGAGTTAAACATCACATCAGCCTCTTCCTGGAAGGGGAAAATATGTTGCTCCTCGCCCCGCCGGACCATCGGCCATAGACCAATTGTTTTTAACGCGTCATGGCCACGGAACTGATTATCTCTGACAATCCGGCGAATAATCCGGTTATCAGTAGTCGGAATCCGGTTATGATCATCAATATTCAGTTGCGTTAAAGCACTGATATAGATCTTAAACTTATTATCCTTGGGAATGCTCTGTGTCAGCTTGTTATTCAATCCATGAATTCCCTCAATGATAATTGGCTGTTCCGCAGTAATCTGAATGCTCTCGGCACGCTCTTCACGCATTCCTTTTTGGAAATTATAACGGGGTACTTTAATTGGCATTCCCTGAATCAACGCTGCCAAATGCTGGTTAAAGAGTTCGGTGTCAATCGCTTCCAGACATTCATAATCCGGCAAACCGTCAGGCCCTAACGGTGTACTGTCACGGTTTACAAAGTAATCATCAATCGAGATCGACACCGGTCTTAAACCATTAACGGTCAACTGCACCGACAGACGTTGGGCAAAAGTTGTCTTCCCGGATGAAGAAGGCCCGGCAATCAAAATTACCCGGATTCGTTCCCGGTCCTGCGTAATCTGGTCAGCGATCTGCGCAATCTTCTTCTCATGCAATGCTTCGGCAATTCGGATCAAATGCCCGCCATTACCGGCAGCAATTGCTTCGTTTAATGATCCCACATCAGAGATCTCCAAAATTTTGCCCCATTTATCAAATTCATAAAAGATCCGTGCTAACTTTCGTTGCTCAACAAACGGCGGAACTCCTAAAGGATGTTCTTTTGATGGGAACCTCAAGATGAAACCGGGATAATAATAACGGAGTTCAAATTTGTCCAAATATCCCGTGCTCGGCACCATATAACCATAAAAATAGTCAATATAATTGCCACAGCAATAAAGATTGACTTCCGGTTTGGTCCGATATTTTAATAACTTTACTTTATCAAAACGTCCGGTCCTTTCAAACAATTCGATTGCTTCTTGAAGCGGAATTGTCTTTTTACAAATCGGTTCATCAGCTTTGATGATCTCGGACATCCGGGTGGCAATATTATTCAACTCGGCTCCGGTAAACGGCTTATCATTGCCACAATCAATCTCCCCGTAAAAACCCTTGCTTAATGAATGTTCGATCTTGACTTTACAATTTGGGTATAATTCAGTAGCCGCCCGCAGCAAGACCAAACAGAGACTGCGGGAATAAATACGGTTGCCGTCAACATCCGTTAAGTCAATTAAGATTAACTTGCCACCCTGTTTTGGTACATATGTCAAATCACGTAATTGATTATCCAGTTTGGCAGCAACAATAGGAGATACAGCTTTATCAGCCAGAGGTTTTACGATCTCAAATAATGATAATCCTTTCGGATAAGTTACCAGTGAACCATCCGCGAGTTCAAATTGCAAAGCAGTTGTTTCAGCCAAAGTTGAACCTCCAAATAATTTAATTAAATAATATATTAATATTCGCAGTCTTTCCCTGACTTACCTGCTATTAATATTAGAAAACGACACAAGAAAATTCCTCTGGATGTAATAATTTTTAAAACTCCGATTAACAGCACTTAAATAATATTGATTATTACCATTTAATGATGGCATTTTAAAAGGTGATTGCTGTGAACAAAAGAGCTCCCGAATGCGAATCAAGGCAAGAAAATTGCAGATTGAAAGAGGAAGATGAAGAACATATCAGGTAAAATATTCCCTTATCCAATCAAAATCCTGGCCGAAACCAGGAAAAACACTGACTCGTTAAAAATTTAATTTTGCGGTTCCCATCTTAAACAATCGCCTGTTTTAACCTTAAATCGATCTGCAAATCCGGCTTCGGCCTCCAGAACATAATAAGCATTTTTTATGGTTTTAGTCACCCGGTTTGGTGGCAGTTTCTCATAAACCGCAAGGATTCTCCCGCTGCGATCCATAAAAATAACATCGATCGCAAACCGCATCCAAAAAGTATGAATCGAATTGCAAGGACTAAACAACAATCCGTCAATCTGCGGCATTCGCTGATAAAACATCAAGCCCCGCAACCGGGTAAGAAAAGTCGTTGCTAACCGAATGTTACTCAATAACTCCTCCGTGCCCCGAAAAAGCACCAAACCAGACCCTGCCATCAGTTCACCACCGCAATCTTAATTACTTGGGTTGTCTGTGAATTCCCAGCCCGGGCAGTGATCTTACAGAAATAAATCCCGTTCGCCACCATCTTTCCCCGGTTATTGGCGCCTCTCCAGCGAAAATTCAAGTCAGTCCCTGCCCTTACAGCAGTATTGGGATAAACATAGACCAAATTGCCAACCCAGTCGTAAATCTTGATTTCAAGCGTCGCATCCAGATTCAAATCATATGTGATCACAAGCTCTTCCCGCAGTGGCGCAAAAGGATTATTATTCATTCTAATGTTCGCGATTGTTACCGCTTGTTGACCGACATCGGTTAAAGTAATCTTAAATCTACGTTCGGTCTCACCACCAACGGAAAATTGATAGACATTGGTCTTCCGTAAGTCAACCTCTTTTCCGGTGGTTAAGTCCTTCAAGATTAACTGTTGATTCGGTGGAACACTGTTGAGAGTACTCCATTCCAGTTTTGCTTCCCCGGGGGTTAGCCCCGTCACAACATAGTCCCAGCTTTCCTGACGGGTGTTTCCGGGGCGGAAATCAGCTCCAAACTCCTGACCGGCCGCATTTAAGACAAAGTATGATTTAATCCCGTCGGATAATACCGGCGGTTTAATTGCATCAAAGTTATCAATACTGGCCGAAGCCGCCCGGATTAACCCAAAATAACCCGCGCCATCATAGCTATTGTTCTGACTGACAGTCAATTGCACATCCCAATCAGTGATTGAACTGGCGTACACATTCTGTGGCGTCGACCAGTAGACAATATCACACTCTTTTTTGACTCGCAGCCAATATCCGGTCCAACTCTTCAGGCGTTCTTTTTCGAAACGGTAACGGTCACGGTCAAACCACCAAAGCCCATAGTTGATATATCCTGCCAGGACCGCCTGTTCAAAACTGTAATGTTTCCCATCCGGAGTCTTGAATGTAATATGCTTTAGGGTGATGTCTGTCGGAAACGGATTTCCAATCAGATGCCATCCCGGCTGTAACGTCTGTTGGAGATAGTTTTGGCGTTCAAGCTGCCGATCACCTTCAATCTTCTTTGACTCATAGCTCTCGCTGGCATCAAACTTAATCCAGAACCCCCGGCCCGGAGCAATCGGTTCCAACTCCGGATTGCCGTAATATTTATAACTACCATTCTGCCACCTGGCAACATTCGAACCCAGGGCCTCCATCCCTAAAACCTGTTTGTGGTCAGTATCCACCGGATAGATCGGTACGGTGATCAGTTGATAAGTGCCCGCCGCGAAGTCCTCCCAAGCCTTCGGAGTCCAAAGTTCCGAAAACTTATCGGAGATCTCCAGCTTTCTCCCGACCAGACCGGATGGGATCTCCAAAGGATTTCCCGCAACGTCTTTGGCATCAACTTTCCACTCATAGTGACCTTCTTCCGAAAGATTAACCGTCAGGTAATAGAAGTATTGGCGGCTGTTATAACCGGTACTGTGCAACGTCGCTTCCTGCCCACCAACTTTGACCTTCACCGAAGAACTCTCCACCCCCCAGCCCTCATCACTGATGACTACCGTCAGATGGACCAACCCGCGTCTCGCCTTTAATGGACTTACGTCCACTAATACCGGTGAGTCATTGTCTTGTCCGGTAATGTTAACCGGAGTCGAACGAGGTGAAAGGACAGCCACAATACTATTTGGAGCTTTTTCGTCAGTAAATCCTACTAAATTTGCATTGGTGATTGCTGTAATTGTCGTATACGCAACATCATTGTTCTTCCAATAGCAGTCATAAATCCCAACCGGACTGCCGTTATTCCCGATGATATAATAGTAATTGCCATTCTCAGGATCATAGACAGTCCGACTATGGTCAAAGTTATTATAAGCAATAAAGACCTGATCATTATTGCTTCCAAAATCAAGCAAGATTGTTTCGCCATTCCATATTTGGCCTAATTCATCATCAAAAGACTCCTGAAAATTATTGTAACGAATATTAATGTTGTTCCTTCCCGCAAGATGAATCGATCTGTTATTATTTAAAAAACGGTTACCACATATTTGTGAGGTTTGACTGGCCACTGCTGAAACATCAGTTACAGCAATGGCGTCACCATTATAATTAAAATTACTGTTAAATACTTTTATCTGACCGTTATTTGATTTAATCCCATAGTTACATCTGGTAAACTCCGAACCGGTTACCTCAACCACTCCTGAATTCTTATTGTCAACTCCGGAACTTGCTCCCCAGATCAATGCATTCTCTATAATTAAAGTTCCACTGTTTTCGATTCCTTTCATTCCACTCAAACGCGATGTTTCAGCCGGATAGTTTTCGGGTAACAGTTGAGCTCTGGCGCCGGAGAGTGACCCGATCCTTAAAGTTCCACCAGCATCAACTTTTATCATGTTAGTAGCCGGTTCAGCAAACTTCAAAGTAACTCCCGGCTCAATGATCAATGTCCCGCCGTTACGCACCACAATATCATGATCAACAACCGTCCCCGAATCAGCAATGGTAATGGTAACTGTCTGACCAGTTCCAACTTCGGCAGGAACCGCCGCCTGTACCTGTTGATATGGGATAAGCGTTAGAATACCAATTATAATTAATCTGGTAAAAAAAGATCCTGCTCGTAACCTCATCCTTTTTACCTCACATCTTCATAAAGTTATCAATCAACTGCAAAATTCCGGGGCCTAAGAGGATAATGAACAGACTGGGAAAGATGAATAAGATCATCGGAATCAACATCTTCACCGGGGCTTTCTGGGCTTTCTCTTCCGCCCGTTGCCTCCGTTTCTGCCGTAATTGACTGGACTGAATCCGCAACACATTTCCGATACTGACTCCCAACTGGTCGGCTTGAATGACCGCAGCGACAAAAGTCTGCAAATCCTCAACCGCCGTACGTTCAGCCATACTCCGCAAAGCGTCCCTGCGGGTTGTCCCGATCCTGATCTCATGTAACACCCGTTTAAACTCCTGCGAGAGTGGTCCTTTTGTCTTCTCAACCTGTTTCAGTAACGCCTGGTCAAACCCCAAACCTGCTTCAACACTGACTGTCAGTAAGTCAAGGGTATCAGGTAATTCGGCAGCAATTGTTTCTCTTCTTTTTTGGACCATTCGCTTGAGAATCATATCAGGCAAGATCATGGCAATTATTAACACTGCTCCAACTAATAAAAAACCCACCTTATTGGATGGCCTGACGATTAAAAATGTTACTAAGGGCAGGCCCAGCCGAATCATGGTTTTAAGTACTAGAAATTCATTCACACCCAAATTGGCAGGGTTACCGGCCTGATCCAACAACAGTTCGGTCCGCTTACGAATATTTTGTGGCGTAAGCCGTAACGCAACCTGTGCAATTTTATTAAAAAAAGGACCTAAGATCCGACTGATAAAGGGCTGATCCAATGAATTGTCAGTCTGACTATAAATCGGCAGGACCGGCTTTAACCGTTCCAGTCTGGTCTTGATTTGGCGATCACGGCCGGTGACGCCCTGAATTATACTGTAAGCTAAACAAGAGACGCTGATAAAAGTTAGGATAATTGCGGTCTCAACCATATCACTTTTGCCTCCCTTGTTGTTAAACTTTAATCGCGATAATCTTCTTGATAATTAAGATGGCAATCACTTCGGCAACCACAGCATAGATAATCATCAACTGTCCCCGGGGATCGGTAAATAACTCTGTAATATATTTCGGATTGATCAGTAGTAATAGCAAGCCCAAAGCCACCGGCAACGATCCAATGATAAAGCCTGATAATCTTCCTTGGGCAGTTAACGTCTTTACTTCTCCATGGATCCGGATCCGCTCCCTGATGGTGTTGGAGATATTGTCCAGGATCTCGGCCAAATTACCACCAATCTGCCGTTGGATCAACATTGCCGTAATTACTAAGTCCAAATCCGGACTCTTTACCCTCTCAGTCAGCAGCACTAATGCATCTTCGGTCGTTGTCCCCAGGTTAATATCCTGGATTACCCGTCCAAACTCCGTCTGGATTGGCGGGGTCATCTCTTTGGCAACCATATCAATTGCCTGCATAAATCCATATCCGGCTTTTAACGAGTTTGAGATTAACACCAACGCATCCCCGATCTGACTGTTAAATTTTTGGAGTTTCCGTTGCTGTTTAATCTTGACAAAAAAGATCGGCCCGATTATTCCTAAAATTCCGGCAACTACCATTGAAATGATATTGCGATTAATGAGAAAAAATAAGAAAACACTACCGACACACATCCCCAAAACCATAAATAAGAACTCATACCCTCTCAAGGGCAGGTCCGCTTTTTGCAATTCAAACTCAATCTTCTTAATATAACTACGGTTTTCAAACTGTTTACCATACTTTTCAAAGATCTCCCGCAACTGCTTATTTTTATCGCTGTCCTTTGCTTGCAAACTAATATTAACTTTGTTATCTTTGGCTTTTAAATCAGCAGTAACGGCATTAATATAAGTATTCATCCTGGTTTTAACATCAATCTCACGATTGAAGAACATCCCCAGCAATGAATAGATAACCAGAAAAACAGCGATAAAAATTAGAATAATTGCTAGTATCATGGCTATACTCCACAGCTTAATAATTAGAAATTACTAAATAACTCCGGTGGCAGTTTGATTCCTGATACTTCAAAGCGGTCAAAGAACTTTGGTTTAATCCCGGTTGGTTTTAAACGTCCAATAATTTTGTTACGTTCATCAACACCCGTCTGTTCGAAGACAAAGATATCCTGGAGCGTAATGATATCTCCTTCCATCCCTTGAACTTCGGTAATATGGGTGATCTTGCGGCTCCCATCCCGCAACCTAGCCTGTTGGACGATCAGGTCCACTGCCGACGCGATCTGTTCCCGAATTGCTTTGACTGGTAAATCCATCCCTGCCATCAACACCATCGTCTCCAATCTGGCCAACATATCTCGCGGGGTGTTCGCATGCCCGGTCGTTAACGAACCATCATGCCCGGTATTCATCGCCTGTAACATATCTAATGCCTCACCACCACGGACCTCACCGACTACAATCCGGTCCGGACGCATCCGGAGTGAATTTTTGACCAGATCGCGCATGGTGATCGCACCTTTTCCTTCAATATTCGCCGGTCTGGTCTCCAAAGAAACGACGTGTTCCTGACGGAGTTGCAACTCCGCTGCATCTTCAATTGTTACAATCCGCTCATTTGCCGGAATAAAAGAAGATAACACGTTTAATGTTGTTGTCTTTCCACTACCGGTCCCACCCGAGACCACAATATTCAGTTTGATCTTGACACAAGCTTCGAGAAATTGAGCCATCTCATGGGTTAAGGTTCCAAAGTTAACCAAATCATTAACGGTAAATGGTTCTTTCGAAAATTTCCGAATCGTAATTGTCGGACCTTTTAAAGCAAGGGGCGGAATGATTGCATTAACACGAGATCCATCCGGTAATCGGGCATCAACCATTGGGCTTGACTCGTCAATTCGCCGTCCAATGGGAGAAACGATCTTTTCAATCACATGCAATACATGATCATTATCCCGAAATTTAACCGGTGATAATTCCAACAAGCCCTGCCGTTCCACATAAACCTGTTGGGGTCCGTTAACCATAATCTCCGATACCGTTGGATCAAGGATCAATGAATTGATTGGTCCAAACCCTAAAACTTCATCATTGATTTCATTGATGATCTTCAGACGTTCATTTCGAGTGGTAGCAGGATACTCATGATCAAGGATAAACCCAATAATCTCCTCAATTTTAGCTTTAAGTTGCTCCTGGATCTCTGGCTCATCACTCCGGTCCAAAACCTCTGAAGCCACCTCTTTTAATAAACTTTCATGCACTCGCTTTTTAATATTCTTCAACGGATCAGTGGTATTTTGCTTTGGTTGGTAACCAATTGTAGTCTTTTCTGCTTTCTCTACCGGAGATGCCGAAGTATTCTTCTCTTTCTCAATCCTGGCTAACAGTGACATCTTACTTACCTCCTAGCAGTTTTCCCCATCCAAATCCGGCCTTGTCTTTTTTGGTTTCCGGGATTCCGGTTAAGTCATGCGCTAATTTAAACAATGAATCGGAGATTGGCGCTTTTGGTTCGCTGATTACAAACGGAGTTCCCCGGTTTGCTGCCATAACGACCAACTTACCATCGCTCGGTAACGAACAGCTCACCGGAAACTTAATGCTCTCTTCCAAATCTTTAACCGATACACCCATATCCGCTGTTTCACGGTTTAAGATCAATTTGATCTTTGAAGATTCATAATGTAAGGATGCCATTACCTCCAATCCCAGTTTCACATTCTTAATTGTCAGGACATCCAATGTTGATACCACCAGAATCGTATCTGCCTGGTCTAAAGCGGTTAATGTGATATCATCAAATGATTGCCGGGTATCAACAATTACATAATCATAGTTCCCTTTTAAAACGGTTAAAATATTTTCAATGTGATTATTATGGACCACTTCAGCATATTCAGGCCTGATCGGAGCCGGTAAAACCTTAAGACCACTTAACGGGTGGTTCAACAGATAACTTTCAACTGTCTTCGGTTCCAGCAGATCCGGTTCACTTACCAGATCCGAGACAGTCCTGCGCGGTACTAAATCAAGCAACATTGCGACATCGCCGAACTGGAGATCCAGATCGACAATGACCGTCTTCTTACCTGATATTTGCGCAATTGCCGCTGCTAAATTAACGGCGATCGTTGACTTACCAACTCCCCCCTTGGTACTGAAGACACTAAAGATTTGCCCGGATTTCCGTTGTGGTTCTTCGGGTATTGTCAGCATCTGCAAGCGTAACTTCTCATTCTCATAAACCTGGCGAATCGTCCGCAACAAGTCATCACTACCCGGCGGTTTGGTCAAGTAATCCCGGGCACCGGCCGACATTGCTTTACGAAGATATTCCTGTTCCCCTTGGACTGACAAAATAATGACTCCGATTTGCGGAAATTCCAGCGAAATTTTACTGGTTGCTTGAATTCCATCCATTACCGGCATATTAATATCCATTAAAATAATATCCGGCAACAGGTTTCGGGCAAAAATAACTGCTTCTTCACCATTAGCAGCTTCACCAACCACCTCAATCTCCGAATCAAATTGGAGTAACCGGCGTAGGTTTTCCCGTGTATCGGCAATATCATCCACAACTAGTACTTTAATTTTTCCTGTCAATTATTCCACCTACTTATTTACAGCATCAGATTGAAAGAACGGGCCTTGATCAAGATCTTTCGTTAAGTCATCGGGAGCAATTTCATGGTTTTCTTTAATGATCTGCGGTGTTACAAAAAATAACAGTTCGGTATCACCTTTTTGAAACTCCTTACTGCGAAATAACGAACCGACGATTGGCAGATCGCCAATTATCGGCAGTTTAAAGACCGTCGTCGAATCTTCCCGTTTTAACAGACCACCTATCACCAAAGTTGACCCTTCTTTAAATAACAGGTTGGTTGACGCTTTGCGAGTCGCAATCGCCGGCATCTTATATCCTTCAACCATAACCGCATTGGCCCAGTCCAGTGAACTTACTTCCGGCGCTACGCTCAATAATACTTCATCATCCTTGACAATTGTAGCGGTTACTTTAAGCTTCACACCATACTCTTTCCATTCAACGATTACTTTATCCCCATCAGAACGAGGAATCGGCAGCTCACCACCTGCCAAAAAGGAAGCTTCTTTACCACTGATCGTTAAGATACTGGGCGCCGCTAATATTTTCGCATCCCCGTTTTTTTGCATTGCTTCAACCATCGTCCCGATACTCCAGTTACCAGGATACTTAGCGATCGAACCACCAGTGTCCTTCATCGCCCATTGCCAATCATAAAAGACGATTCCATCTTTGGTCTGGACCCAACTTCCCCAGCGAAAACCATACTTATTTTGGGATTCTTTCCTCATCTCCGTAACCAGTATTGTTAGTAACACTTGATACCTAACCTTCACATCCAAATTATTAAGCACATTATCGCGGTACATCTTCGCATACTCTACAGCCCGATCTGCTTCTAATGTGGTCTCGACTGTCCCATTTAAAATGGCGTATTTTTGATTGACAATGACCTTAACATTGGGATTATCAATCAGTCGGCCAATCTCTTTTTCAAGATTAGCATAGTTATCATTGACCTTGATCCGGTATGTTAAAATACCACGACGTGCCCAAATATTGATCATTGATACTCCCGGCCCTTTGGCATTTAACAAGATCTCTTGAGTTCCGGTTACTACGACCTCAATCACATTTGGATTACTGGTAGACACTCTGGTAATCCCTTCAGCATGAAGAATCTTACTGTCACCAACATTCATATCCAGTTCCTTGATTGCTGCCGACACTGATGCTATTGAAAAGAATAAACAGGTGATAAACAAGATAAGTAACAACCGATATTTTTTCATTTATTGATCTTCCTCCTAAACTTAAACTAATTAACCGTGATTATTTGTGATTTACCACCCGAAATAACTTCAATAGTACGTTTTGGTATTTGAGGTTGCGGTTCAGCCGGAGTGGCCGGTCTAGGAGGTGTTGGTCGCCCCGGTATTAAATTACTTTCACTGACTGGTAACAAATTAAGTTCTTCTTCCCGAAGTAACGGCCTTAACGTCAACCGTAATACCCCTTTTTCTTCAGCTAAGGCAATCTTTTGCGCTTGAAGAGGTGTTACTGCCAGTGTAACCGAAGTAGCCAGTTTCGGCTCCGTCTTCTTGGCATCTTTCTTCTCATCTTTAACCGGTTCACCCATCTCTTGAGCAACTGCTAAAACCTCAACATCCTGGATTACTGTCCAACTGACAGAACCACTGCCCGAATCTTTGGGTTCAATCGTCCCAATCAAATCTACCCGTTCACCCGGTTTTACAAATCCAGCTACGCCAATAACTTCATTGATCGAAATCGTAATCGCCCGCTTACCCGGAGGAATAACGAACGATAAACCCATTGTCTGCCCTTTTTGTAAGACGCGGTTTTTATTGATTGGTTCTCCTTGTACAATTTCAGCTTTAGTGACCAGACCAACCAATTCATCAATCTTCGAATAAGAGTCCGGAATTACCGCATCTTCGGGAATCTGGCGAATCTCTAACTGTTCAGCGCTGATCACTGTCCGTGCCGGTATTGTCGCCTTGGCATAAACAACTGGAACTTTTGGCACTTCAACAACTTGTGGCTGATCATTCTGCTTCATAATCCGATATACAATTATTGATGCAATTAAGGCACAGATTAAAGCTAATCCTAATGCTACTTTATTCCCAGGCATGGTTTACCTCCTTGCATTATCAGCAGGTTAACTTATTGATCGACACCTACTTAAAGGGCTAATAAATTATCAAGGATATCCAAACAAAAAGTTATAGATATTGGTAAGGCAGAACCCCGTTCTGCCTTACCAATATCTTATATCGTCAGAAACACATCATTTGATTAGCATTACCGAATAAACTCCGTAATTTGTCCCCTGTCCCTGCTCACCCGTTGTTGTCCATTTCAAAAACCTTCCAACAACATCTTTCTGTCCCTTAGACTCACTTTGAACTGTTTCTTCCAAAAAGAAAGCTGCAAAACCAACGATCGTTACTTCTTTACGTCCATTGACATCCAATGAATCAATAACGGGAGTAATTACTACCCGCGGACAGTTGGCTTCGATCTGGGTTGTAAAGTTACAACCATGGACACATTGGGACTTACGGTAACTGACTCCCTGGTCGGTTGGTCCAGCCATATTACCCGGTTCCGTATTAACCCGATCTCCAACCCCTAATTCACCTTGATAGCCATATTTGATATTGTCACGATAGGTGCTGGCGCCATTACCCCCTAATGCCAAGGCTCCATAGTTGCCGTGATAGGAATTGCTGTTACCTCCGGCGCCATATTTGAGAATATATTGTTCACCGTACTTAAATTCTTGATCGACCACACCAAATGGGACTATATTGCGCATTCTGATAATTGTACTCGCCGCTGCAGTTGCCGAAGCACTGACTGTGGTTTTTTCAATTCCAATGAGTGGCGCAAAGAAAAATTTGACTTCTTTAGTGAGCTTGACAGTAACCGAACTGGAACCGCGGTCCACATTAATATCGGAATTATAGGGTTCGGAAACATTGCTGCTAATATAGTCAGCACATACCTGATCAGCATAAGTTACATCATCACTCTCCATTAACTCCTGGGCTCCGGCAAGCGCCGACGCGTCGGCCGCCGCCTGAATCCTGGACTTAGTTTGATAGAGAAGCCCCATATCAATTGTCAACGCAGTAGCACCAAATAAGCTTGTCAATATTAATATCGTAATAATAGCGATTGAACCTTCTTCAGAATCCAAATTCCGTCTGTTCCCCAGAAACTTGCCTTTCATCTTGATTACCCCCTTTTCACCAAACTCCGGACTGATACAGGCAATCAATCTAATTTTGCATCATTGTAGCTGACGCAGACAGTTTAATATTCTCCGGAAACACTCCTAAAGTCACCGGAATTTTATATTGATATTCGATCTTCACCTGGACCGGTTGTCCCCTCTGCCTAACACTGGGTGAAATGGTAATATTACTGCTGGAAAGCGAAATATTCGGATTTAAACTGGTAATAAAAGCAATCGTCGCCGAGTTATTGTTGGCATTGCTAGGTAGAGAGGCAAAGCGGGCCCCTTCGCGGGCAGCATTATCCAAACCTAATTGCACATTGAAGATCAGTCCAAACTGGATAATACCGGCTAATAATAAAATCAGAACGGTAGAGACAATTGCGAATTCCACCATTACTGAACCTTTTTCAGATTTATGGAGTTCAAACACTTTCTGCATTTTAAACCCCCCAAAATTTTGAGTGGTTCCAAAAAAAATTAAATGCTTTGATATTTAAAGACAATTACAGCAATTAAACCAATAAAGATCGCTAACCCATAAGGAATACAGTCCTTCTTTTGATCATTATGGTTACTTAATTTATAAGTAGAACCATTCGAAATTCCCAGTAAAAACAGGGAGAGCTTTTGCCTGGTTTCCTTAAAACCAAAATTCTTTAACATTTGGATTAGGGAGATCACTCCGCCGGCAACACCGGTAAATAACATTATCCAAACCAGAATGACCGGCCCAAAAATTGCTCCTAAAGCCATCAACAGCTTGACGTCACCGGCTCCAATACCTCCCAGTAAGTACGGTAACAAGAAGGTCAATAACCCTAACAAAATTCCTAAAAGTGAGAAATACCAGCGTGACGGATTGGAGATTGTAAATAGGACAAATCCGATGATCACCGCTGGTAAAGTTAGCCAATTTGGAATTCTCCGGTAACGTAAATCCCAAATTACTGCGATACATCCAACCAGTATTGCCAAAATAATTTGAGGATTGATCAGTTTAAAAAGATTATTAACCATGATTTGCTCCTAAATTAAAGTGAGACCTTACCTGATGGTAAAGTCTCACTAAGATAAAGAACGATCAGGGTGCGCTAACTTTATCAGCAACATTTTCAAACATTCCTTTAAGGTTTCCACCCATTAAGGTCAATGCGGCGATTAAAACGACGGCTACCAAAGCGATAATTAAACCATACTCAACCATACCTTGTCCAGCTTCTTCTTTTAAAAATCTTTTCAACATTTTCATACACTCCTTTTTAATTTTATTTCCTGACCAACAAAGTCCATTTTGTTGGCTTGTCAACTCCCTTCCGGTTCGGAAGGTTTGTTTGACTGTTTCTATCTTTAGAATACCATCAGATATTCTTTTGTTCTATCCGCCATTCGGATTATTTTGACTAGGACTAAAGTCCTTACTTTAATTATCTTTCTCTTTTTTGTTAGTGATCAAGCCTTTACGGTAAGCATAGACTGCCACTTGGGTACGGTCAACCAAAGCCATCTTCCTCAAGATATTACTGACATGGTTCTTGACGGTCTTCTCGCTGATAAATAACTTTTCGGCAATCTCTTTATTGCTTTCACCACAGGCGATATAACTGACAATCTCTAATTCCCGCTGCGTTAATCCTAATTCTTCAGGAGGTGTACCCGGCCGCTCTTCATTCATCAGTTGCCGGAATTCAAGCAGCAACCTTGACAACAGGCAAGGTTGAATGTAAGCGTCACCTCGGGCAACAACTTTGATAGCCTCGATCAATGTATCTGGGTTAATATCTTTCAAAATATAGCCTAATGCACCGGCTTTAATAATTTTATGGACGTGATATTGGTCATTATCAACTGTAAGTGCTAAAATTTGTGTATCCGGCAGTTTTTCTTTCACTTCCTGAGTCAACTCAATACCATTTTTCCCGGGTAAATTAATATCCATCAGGATCACATCCGGTTTTAACAACAAAGCAGTTTCAATAACCTCATCACCGTGTTGGGCTTCACCAACAACTGTAATATCAGAGTCTAAGCTTAAAATCTGCTTTAATCCCTGACGGGCTAATGGATGGTCATCAACTATCATTACTCTAATCGCTGACATATTACACCTCAATTTACAACCGCATTTGGGAAGGATCGATTTTGTAAAACACCTATAATGGTAATGCGTTTTCCAACGGAATACAGACCGTTATGGTGGTGCCAACACCAATAGTTGAATCAATATTCAAGCTGCCATTGAGCAATTCAATTCTCTCCTTCATACTAAGCAGACCAAAACTCTCCTTACCGACGGCTTCATTCATAACTTTCTCAAGGTCAAACCCTTTTCCATCATCACTGATTGAGACGGAAATATCAGTTTCAGTGGTATTAATATTGACCTTGATTTTATTGGCCTTAGCATGTTTGCGGGCATTGTTCAAACTCTCTTGAATCAAACGAAACAATGCTACTTCGTACGTGTTTTTCAAACGTTGTTCCTCGCCATGGATCTCCAACTGGACATTAAAATTCTCCCGCACTTTCAACTCTTCAATATAACGGCGTACTGTTGGAATCAATCCCAAATCATCTAAGGTCATTGGCCGCAAATTAAAGATAATCCGGCGAATCTCTTGTAAACTCTCTTTCACAACCTTCTTCAAGTCACGCAGTTCAGTTGTTACTTCGTCACGGTTAGTCGTTAATAACTTCTCACATAATTCGGCCCGGAGAACAACATTGGCCATGGTCTGGGCCGGACCGTCATGAATCTCCCGGGCTACACGCTTACGTTCTTCTTCTTGAGCCAAAATGATCTTCCCACCTATTAATTGTTTTTGTTGAATTCCTTCCATCTGCTGACTGAATTCATTTAAATTGCCATTAAGAAAAGTCAGCGCAATATCCACTTTTGATACCAGTTCATCTGCTTTATGAGCCATCTCGTTAACTTTAACAATTGAACGGGACAGTTCATCCCTTTTCAGCCTTAAACCGGATTCACGTTCACGCTCAACCGCTAGTTTAATCTGCAGTTCCTGGGCATGCGCGTAGGCTCTCTTAATATCCTCCTCAGTATATCTGGAAAAGTCTCTGCTAACTTCCATCAATCGCAAACGGGCATGTTTATACTTAATTTCTAGGTTATCAACCTCAATAATTACTTTTTTAACCTCTTCATTAACTTTCTCCAGATCACTCTGCATCTTACTTTGAACACTTTTAGCAGTCTCGGCAATATCGAACAAGCTTTCTTTACTTGATTCAATCGCCGCCATTGTTTCCTTAATTATTCGGTCAATAATACTAAAGTCAAGAGCTTCAGGCAAATTATCACACCTTTACTCAACTGTTAATTAAAAATTCGGCAAAGCAAGCATTGAACTTTATAGTAAAACTTTCGGAAAAAGAATTTTGGAAACAAATGAAAAACCTCTGGTTACAGAAGACTGTATCCAGAGGTTAGTGTAGTTTTTTAAGTGAAGAATTAATCAATTAGTATTTAAATATTTTTTTAATTCCTCAACCTTATTCAGTTTTTCCCAAGGTAGATCCAGATCATTTCTTCCAAAATGGCCATAAGCCGCTACTTGCTTATATATCGGTCTTCGCAAATCAAGATCCCGAATAATTGCTGCCGGTCTGAAGTCAAACGTCTTCACTACCAACTCCACAATCGCTTCATCGGCGATGATTCCGGTCCCGAAAGTATCTACTAAAATCGAAACCGGCTTGGCCACACCAATCGCATATGCCAATTGGATCTCGCATTTCTTAGCAATTCCGGCAGCAACGATATTTTTAGCCGCATGTCTTGCTGCATAAGCTGCAGAACGGTCAACTTTAGTAGGATCTTTACCAGAGAAAGCGCCACCACCATGTCTGGCCATTCCACCGTATGTATCAACAATAATCTTACGGCCGGTTAGTCCGGAATCCCCTTGCGGTCCGCCAACGACAAATCGTCCGGTCGGATTGATCAAAAATCTGGTCTTGGCATCAATTAAATTGGCTGGAATAACATGTTTGATTACCTTGTTAATAATGTCTTGTTCGATCTGATCATGTTCAACACTGGGATCATGTTGACTGGAAATAACTACAGTATCAATCCGAGTCGCAACTCCATCCACATATTCCACTGTTACCTGGCTTTTACCATCAGGTCTTAAGTATGGAAGTTCCTCATTTTTACGAACTTCGGTCAATCTTCGGGTGAGCCGGTGGGCCAGTGCAATTGGCATTGGCATATATTCGGGAGTTTCGTCACAAGCAAAACCAAATACCAAACCCTGATCTCCGGCGCCAATTGCCTCAATCTCCGCTTCACTCATCTCACCCTGCTTAGCCTCTAAGGCTTTATCGACACCCATTGCAATATCGGGTGATTGTTCATCAATTGATGTCAACACTGCGCAAGTCTCAGAATCAAATCCAAACTTGGCTCGAGTATATCCGATCTCTCTAATCGTCTCACGGACGATTTTAGGAATATCAACATAACAATTGGTCGTAATTTCACCCATAACCAGAACTAACCCGGTAGTTACTGCAGTCTCACAGGCAACCCTGGCCATTGGGTCACAACTGTAAATCGCATCCAAAACCGCATCCGAAATCTGATCGCAGATCTTATCAGGATGTCCCTCGGTCACCGACTCTGAAGTAAACAAATATTTCTTACTCATCTCAAACACCCCTTTATAAAAAAATAATCCTTCCTTGGTTGGAAGGAGGTTTATTAAAAACTCATCTTCCAGAATAACTGGGGGAATTAGCACCTTCGAACAAAATCTCTTGTTCTGGGTTGCCGGGTATCATCAGGCCCATTCCCTCCACCACTCTTGATGAGAATTATTTATTTTCTATGGAAACATTTCAAATTATAATCAAAATAATAAGTATTGTCAATATTATAATGACTGTTCACTGAATCTTAATTAACCATTCAACACGCGGTCAATCTCCGCAGTCAGCTCTTTTTTAGAACGGAAGCCAACCAACGTTAACTTAACCTCACTGGCAACAAATAAGCAAATTGTCGGAATACTCATAATCCCATATCTACTTGCCAGTTCCTGATTGTCGTCCACATTAATTTTAGCAACTTTCAATTTACCCTGGTACTCAGTAGCAATCTCCTCGATCACCGGAGCAATCATCTTGCAGGGGCCACACCACGGCGCCCAAAAATCTACTAAAACAGGCTCCTGAGATTGTCCAACAATTGAATCAAAATTAGTTTGGTCTAGTGTTATCATTTGAATACCCCTTCAAGTTATATTATTAATATAAAAACAGTTTGGATCATTTTAATGATTCTTATTCGATATAATGTACTTTTAATAAATTTGTCGAACCAGGGATTCCGGTTCGTACTCCGGCAGTAATCACAACCAGATCATTTTCCGAGATGAATTTGAACTGTTTCGCTGCCTGGATGCTAACATCAATCATGCTGTCGATATCTTTAGCTTCCGGAACAACGATTGGAAACACTCCGTAATTTAGTGCCAGTTGACAGGCAACCCGTTCTGAAGGTGTCGTTGCAATAATTGGAGCCTGGGGACGGTATTTGGACACCATCCTGGCAGTACTTCCGGATTGAGTCGAAGTTATAATCGCAACTGCTTTAAGATCTAACGCTGTTTGACAGGTAGCATGGCTGATTGCATCACTGATTGTTGGAAATGCTCCGATCTTTTTCTTAGCCAGAATCTCATCAAACTTAAGTGAATCTTCAATCCGTTGAGCTACTTTCGTCATAATCTCAACCGCCGCAACCGGATGTTTACCAACAGCAGTCTCGGCCGATAACATTATCGCGTCAGTCCCGTCTAAGATCGCATGAGCAATATCAGTAATCTCCGCCCGGGTTGGACGCGGATTTCTGATCATCGATTCCAACATTTCGGTTGCTGTGATCACCGGTTTACCAGCATTATTACAAAGCTCAATCAAGTAACGCTGGATTAACGGCACTTCTTCAGGAGGAACTTCGATTCCCAGATCACCACGGGCAACCATTATTCCGTCACAGACTTGCAAAATCTCTTCACTATTGCTAAAACCTTCTTCGTTTTCGATTTTAGCAATGATCATCTGATCGCCGCCCAACGAAGTAATAAAATCTCTAATCTCCACCAGATGTTCTGCCTTACGGGCAAAAGAGATTGCAATAATATCCACTTTTTGGGAGACAACAAATTCGATATCTTTTTTATCTTTCTCAGTTAAAGCCGGTAATTTAACTGATACACCAGGCAAAGTTACTCCCTTTTTAGAAGTTAACTCCCCTCCGGCAATAACTTCGCATTCAACATCAAGTTCGTTGATTGCAATAACTTTAAGAGCGATCAAACCGTCGGCAAGAAAAATACGATTTTCAACATTGACATCACTGATTAAAGTAGGATACTTCACATAGATATAGCCAGGTTTAGCTTCTTGAGCCGGATCGACAGTTAAAAGAATCCGATCACCTTCATTAAGTACTAAAGGGTCCGTATGAAGCATTCCGGTACGGATTTTAGGTCCCTGAATATCAGCTAAAATTCCAATAGTTTTTCCTAGATTGGCAGCCGTTTCCCGGACCAACCGAATTCGCTCAGCCTGTTCCTCATGCGAACTATGTGAAAAGTTTAGCCGGGCAATGTTCATTCCTGCATTGATCATCTTCTCAAGGGTACCAGGATTTGCACTAGCTGGTCCGAGCGTACAAATTATCTTTGTTCGTTTCAAATGGACCTCCAGAAATTATAATTTATCAATTAAATGTTAGACATTATATTGGCTAATTCTAATTCTTCCATACTAATCGTCTTCTTGGTCCTGATCGCTTCTTCCATATCATAAACTGCAATCTTGTTATCAACATAACCGACCATCTTTGCCGATTGACCGCTAAGAATCAGGTCGACGGCCTTGGCACCCATCAATGTAGCTATTTTACGGTCAAAGAAAGTAGGAGTTCCACCCCGTTGAATATGACCCAATACGGTTACGCGGGTATCAGCTCCGGTTTTCTCTTCAATGTATTTCGCAATCCCAAAACCGCAACATTGCTCATTAAACAACGGATCTCCCATCAATCCTTCAGCAACAATAATAATACTATGATTCTTACCTCTTTTAAGATTTTTGTTAATTTGTTTGCAGACATCATCCATATTATGTGGAATTTCAGGGACCAATACTGCTTCGGCTCCACCGGCTAAAGCCGCTCCAACCGCAATAAAACCGGCATTTTTTCCCATAACTTCAATTACATAGACCCGGTTATGTGACGAAGCGGTATCACGAATTTTATTTACCGCGTCCAATACAGTATTAACTGCAGTATCAAAACCAATAGAATAATCGGTGCATCCGATATCATTATCAATCGTTGCCGGAATCCCAATTGTTTTATAACCAAGTTCATTGAGCTTTTGCGCTCCCATAAACGAACCGTCTCCACCAAGGACAATCAGACCGGTTAAACCCATCTTATCCATCTGTTCCTTGGCCTTCATCCGCCCTTCTTCCGTCTTAAACTCCGGACAACGGGCTGATTTTAGGATTGTTCCACCGCGTTGCAAGATATCGCCAACGGTACGGGAGTTCATCGGAACAATCTCACCTTTAATCAATCCTGAATAACCCCGCTTAATTCCATATACTTTACAATCATGATATAATGCCTTTCTAACGATCGCTCTAATCGCGGCATTCATACCGGGTGCGTCGCCACCACTAGTCAAAACACCAATTTTCATGTTGCATCCTCCAAAAAAATATTAATAACCTAAGATGAAGATAGTATTCTCTTAGGTATTGTACAAAACGTAACATTTCTATTCAATAAACTTACCATAATCGCGAAAACGTTTGTAACGCATCTCTAGAAGTTCGGACGGTGAATACTCCAATAAACTGTTAAGATTGTTGATTAATGCATTTTTAATATTGTTAGCAGTTTCACTGGGATTTTTATGGGCTCCACCCAATGGTTCCGGAATTATCTCATCAACAATTCCCATGCTCAACAGATGACTGGAACTGATCTTCAAAGTTTCAGCCGCTTCAGGGGCTTTGGTTGCATCTTTCCAGAGAATTGAGGCGCAACCTTCCGGTGAAATTACCGAATAATAGGCATTTTCTAAAATCATAATTTTATTGCCAACGCCTACCGCTAAAGCTCCACCACTGCCACCTTCGCCGGTGATCACCACCAGTACAGGAACGGTAAGATTAGCCATCTCCATAATATTACGGGCAATGGCTTCACCTTGTCCTCTTTCTTCCGCTTCAATTCCCGGATAAGCACCAACAACATCAACAATGCAAATGACCGGACGATTAAACTTATTGGCTTGTTTCATCAACCGTAATGCTTTACGGTAACCTTCCGGATGCGGCAGGCCAAAATTACGGTAAATGTTCTCTTTAGTATCACGGCCCTTTTGTTGGCCGATTACGGTAACCGGAATTTTATCCAAGTAAGCAATTCCGCCTACCATTGCCGGATCGTCACGATAACAGCGATCACCATGTAATTCAATGAAATTATCAAAGATCATTGCAATATAATCAAGGCAAGTTGGCCGTTTGGGATGCCTTACAATTTGAATCCGTTGCCAGGTGGTCAGATTTTTATAAATTTCAAGACGTAATGACTCGGCTTTACTCTCTAAAGCGGCAATCTGCTCCGCCATATCAATCCCTTTTTGTTTGGAAAACTCTTTTAATTCTTCAATCTGTCTTTCCAAATCAACAACCGGTTTTTCAAATTCCAATACCGGACCAATATTACTGGCCATTCATTCCACCTCCATTCAGGTGAAATTTGACTAACTGACTGATTGTCTGTTTCAGGTCCTTACGATTGACGATCAAATCTAAAAAACCATGCTCTAACAGGAATTGTGATGTCTGAAATCCTTCGGGCAAAGTTTGTTTAATCGTTTGTTGAATTACTCTGGGACCAGCAAAACCAATCAATGCATCCGGTTCGGCAATCATGATATCGCCAAGAGAGGCAAAACTGGCAAAAACACCGCCCATAGTTGGATCCGTTAAAACCGAAATATAAAGACAACCTGCTTCCGCCAACCGATTCAATGCCTGACTGGTTTTGGCCATTTGCATCAATGAAAAGATCCCTTCATGCATTCTGGCACCGCCACCACCGGCAGATACTGATACAAAAGCAAGCTTCTTCTCAATCGAATATTCAATCGCCCGGGTCAGTTTCTCGCCAACAACTGAACCCATCGAACCGCCGATAAAAGCAAAATCAATAATTGCTAATACTACCGGAATACCATCAATAGTCGCCTCACCGGTAATAATTCCTTCGGTTAATTCCGTAGCCTTCTGAGACTTTTTAATTTTACTTTCATAATCAGGAAAATTGAGAATATTAACTGTCTTTAAATTAGCATTAATCTCTTTAAAACTATCTTTATCTATTAATAATTTTAAGCGTTCCTTGGCACTAATTCGAAAATGAAACCCACATTTCGGACACACTTTCAGATTTTTTTCCAGATCTTTAATATAAGTAATTTGGGGACAACGGCCACACTTAATCCAGAGTCCGTCAGGAATCTCCTTCTTCTCAACCGGTTCATCTCTATTAACAACTTCACGTTCAGTCTTGACAGTAATATATTTAGGTTTGGTCTTAAACAGATCTTTCAGCAAATATTCCACCCACTTAAATTACTTTTAAAACTCCAATCTGTACCCAAATTTAACAATTCGCAAACAAATATTCTTCATTGGTTAAAACTTTCCTGCTAGGAATTTTGGAGTGCATTATTAATTACTTCGGTTGCTTCTTCAATCTCTACTTCAGAAACCATCACTTCAACATTTCTGTTCTCCTGCTCCAGACTATTGCTTTCTTTTAATTTAACCATAATCCCTTCAATCTCTAACATTTCTTTAACATAATCAGCAATCTTTCGATTTGGAGCAATATAGACAACAACCCACATATGAACTCCTCGCCTCAATAATTTTTTTCAATGAAGCATCACTTTTATCAGGATAAAATAGTGATTATTCGTTGTCAAGTATCTTGACATTATTTTAGTAAATTTGTAAGACAAAATGTCAGATTTTAGAATCGAGGCAACTTAATAAACATTATGTTAATTTAAAACAAGTGTTATAATTCGTTAACAATCCTTTTGAATTCCCGGCCGCGTTCCTGATAATTATTGAACATATCATAACTGGCGCATGCCGGTGACAGCAGGACGACATCACCAGAAGCAGCAATCTTAGTTGCAGCAAGCACTGCTGCTTCAAAAGAATCTGCTTTTTGAACAGGAAAATCCGGACTGACTTTTTTAACTGCAGCAATGATTTGCGGTGCGGTAACTCCTAACACAACCAAAGCTTTACAGGTTTTAACAATCTGTTCCCCCATCTGATCAAAAGGCAGTTTCTTATCATACCCTCCGGCAATCAGGACGGTTGGTCTGGTCATTGCTTTCAACCCGGCAATCGCCCGGTCCGGAGTGGTGGAGATTGAGTCATTATAAAAGTTAATTCCATTCCATTCCCGGACTAACTCTAACCGGTGTTCGACCCCGGTAAAACCCTCCACAATCTTGGTAATCTTATTAATGGGTACCCCTGCCAACCGGGCAGTTAAGGCTGCTGTTAAAATATTTTCAACGTTATGGTCACCCAGAAGCTTCAAGTGATTGCGGACAGTAATTGTTTCTTCATTGCCATCTAACCGCAACACCAATCGATCACCTTTTAAAAACGCACCCGTATCATGCTCAACCATCCGGCTGAAATAAAACAGCTTACCCTTGACATATTGGGCCAAATCACGGGTAATTTCGTTATCATAATTTAAAATCGCCAGTTGATCTTCATTTTGAAACCGCAGAATATTACATTTGGCTTGAATATATTCATCCATCGAAGCATGCATATCCAAGTGATTCGGAGTTATATTGGTAATCACCGCAATATCAGGACTTTGTTTTAAGTCCTGTAACTGAAAACTGCTTAGCTCCAATACGATTCGGGTGGTATCATTCATCAACGGCAGTTCTTCAAGTAACGACCTTCCAATATTACCGCCAATATAGGCGCTTGGATAATGTGCTTTAATCATCTCACCCACTAAAGTAGTGGTGGTTGTTTTACCGCTACTGCCGGTTATTCCAATCTTGATCCCCGGAGCGTTCTGCAGGAAAACCTCCATCTCACTGCTGAAGACCGCTCCCCTTTTCTTGGCGGCAACTAACTCCGGAATATCTTTACGCATCCCTGGTGTAACAAAAATATAGTCAAAGTCAGTCAAATACTGTAGATAACCTTCACCAAGCCTGTAAGTCAAATTCAACCCGCTTAACTGTCCGATATATTGTTCCAACTGATCGGCTGACTTCTGATCAAAAACACTGATAACGGCTCCGTGCTTAGCTAAATATTTGATTAACGGAGTATTGCTGACTCCTAACCCGATAACCGCTGCTTTTTTGTCCTGATAACTCATCTTTGATATCCTTTCGAAACAAATAAAAAATAATTATATTTTATGTAAATTAACGAAAATACTCCTTGATAGTTCCTTTTAACATCATACATTGATGGCATTAGCCCAAAATGCAAATCCAGGATTATCATCACCGGCAACCCTAATCAATTCGCTCTCATCACTTTGGAGCGCCTGAAAGAAATCACCATTGATTACTGCCTTAACTTTCCCTTTAATTACTCCGTTTTCCACCAACAAACATTGATCGGCAGTTAAGGAAAAATGTCCCGAGCTTGAATCCTGAGTATGCATCCCTAATACTGAGTAAACAATTATACCACGATCAACCTGTTTCAAATAATCATCCCAATCAGGCATCGCCCTTGAACTGGTTAGAAAAAACCCTTTACTGCCCGAAGTAAGTGCTGTAGGCTTCAGTCCGGTCTTCTTGGCATACTTCAGATTTAAAATCGGGGATAACAGTCTTCCTTCTTTGATAAACTCCCGCACTTCCCCAGGAACTCCTTCGGCAGTACACCGGTATGAAAAAGAGCGGTACGGCAGCAAATTATTGATCGTTAAACTCAAGTCATCTCTAATTACCGGAGCCTGATTATTAAAATTTTCAAATGAAAAGCTGCTTTGCCGGTTAACGACCAAACTTCCATAAAGATTAGACACTAAAAAATGGCTTAAAAAAGATTCAAATGTTTCACTGGGAAAGATCAATCTGATCGGCCCTGATTGTTCAAATTGTACTTCTTCTTCCAATAACTTGCCGATCGTAATCGTCCGATCAAGAACTTGGTGAATTTCACTGTCTTCAGGCCACTTTTTCTCACCGTAACCTTCACCATAGCAGTCATTCGCAATAAAATAAAAATCAACCGCGGTTTGAGTAGTTGCTAAATTAAAACCATCAGAATTTTGAATCGTCCGATAATTTTCATAACATTTAACCCGTGCATCAACTTTTCGGACCTCCGCATTGGAAATAGTTGTATAACCTTGACTAAGCAACTCAAATGCCCGATCAAAATTATCATTAACAACCCGGGCAATATTAGGATCATATAATTCAACCTGGGGAACAGTTTCCGGAGTATAGATCCCTACTCCTTCCGGGTCAACGTAACTCGTCTTTTCCCAAAGAGAAAAATAATCTGTAAAATTGGCAACTACTTGTGAATCCAATTTAGAAGCAGTGAATTTGTGATCTTTCCAGACCAAATAGATTTCGCCGGAAATACTCTGTTTGAAACTTGGAGAAGAATACGGACCACCGATTTGGTTGTTTTTGATTCCGATATCAATCCCTTGTAATTGATGCAAATCAAAGCGCCAGCCACACAAATTACCGGTTGCTTTCATCTGCTGATTTAATAAATCCGCTAATTGCCGAGCATATTCCAAATTACTCTCCTCCAATCATAATATCGGGATTCTTTTCAATGACCAAAAACTTATGGGAACCACCACAGCTGGGTACCCCTTGCCCCATTTTGCCACAGGTTCCCATTGCGTCAATCTGCAATTCACCAATCGCTGCCGAAACTGAGTTCAAAACTGATAAGATCTGCCCGCTGAAGATGGCAGGCTTATATAAGACCGGATCATTTTCATTAGATAAATCATAAATCGCCGAACAATTAAAGACAAAATCACCAAACGCCGGATTGACCTGCCCCCCCTGAAAACCGGTTAAGTAGAGAACTTGTTCCCCTGGTTTAGCCAATTGATGTTGGTATAATATCTGCTGTAAATCTGTAGCTGTAACGGTCTCAAATTCTTGAGCGACCGGAATAGGATCCTCGAACTCAATATGGATATTGGACATCCGTGCAATTGGCAAATGGAAGAAACTCTCGACCCGTTCCGCTCCGGTTGGGGGTACACCGGCCCTTGATGCTGAAAAAATATCAGCGAGTCCGGCCTTCAAAACTCCATGATCCACTATTTTTACCGTCTGCCGTTCGATTCCGACGGCACTGATCGGTTGGTAAGCATAATCACCGGCAATCGGGCCATCAATTATTGAAAGACGCCGATCCGCCACAATCATTCCCTTCCTGAACTTTCCGTTTTCACCCAGGATTGAACTTTCAATCGCATCAGTTTCAGCGGCATGACCAAAAGCCTCATGTGCCAATCCTTTTGCCAAAGCATAATCAATCACCAGTTTATAGTTACCGGCAGGGCATTTGGGAGCACCTAATAAATCCAAAGCTAAATTTGCCGCTTTTTTAGCGCGGGCCCTTAACTTATTAAGCTTATCCGGTTCCATAATAATTGCCAGGTCATTACCGGGTAGGTTGGCTGAAGTAGTCGCAGTATCTAAGCCTTGTTTTGCTGTTATGCTGTGAAAAACAAACGAGCGAGGAGTACTGAACGCTACATCAGTCCCATCCGCCCTGCAGATTCGCCATTCTTCTTCAACAATCTTCAAAACGGTCCGTACTGATAACCGGTTGTCAATTGCCGAAATCTCTTTGTTTAATTCAATCAATTTCAATTCAAGATCGGTTAAATTAACACTGTTTATTGGATATTCAAGTTGAAAATCGAGTTTTTTATTAAGCGGAGCCAGTTTGTAGATTTCCTGGTTGGTTTCCCCCTGATAAACTTTACTCTGCGCAGCTAAATATTTAGCTTTCTCAAATAATTTTTGAGCAATTGCTTCGGATACCTGATCAGCTGCCGCAAATCCCATATAACCTGAAGCATCAAACACCTGAATCCCTAAGCCTTCTGAATTGGCGGTATTAATCTCCTCAGTTTTACCATTATTGATGTGAATGGTTAAATCACTCCGGTTTTGAATCCGGGAGATGAAATATAAGTCACCGGCATCTCCCAGCCTTTTCAAGATTTTTATGATTGAATCGTATTTATCTGTTTTCATTAAACCATCTCCCTATAATTGCCTTACCAACATTTAGGTTTTGTTTTTACTCGGAAATTATGCGATTACTTAAGATTATTCCGGATTAAACATTGATATTATTAAAGAATATAAATATCCAAATAACCTTTCAGAGATTCTCCCAAAATTTTATTTATCCTTCTATATGCTAATAACCTTTATTTCAGGGATTAAAATCCTGATAAAGTCCATTTTCTTTCAAAAAATAGAATTAATTTCTATTTTTAAGCGTTAAGCTGCATAATAGCTAAATTTTCTTTGTTTTCTGTTAATAGACAGATATTGAATTTTTTAACTTTCAAATGTATAATTAAACAAAAAATTTACATAAGGGGTTTCCATATGTTTAACTTAAAAGTGATTTCTGATGTGCTTTATACCTTATTTATCTTTCTCTGTGTCTGCCTTTGCATCCTTTACATCCTCACCCGTTTCAAACATGTTATTTACACCTTATTATCCGAACCTAAGTCAGTATTATTTACTTACAAGCAGATCGCACTGAGCATTTTTCTCGGGATTTTGATTTGTTTGGCGTCAACCAACCAATTTACCATTGATGTAGTTGATGCCAAAGTAAACATCCGTGATTCGATCGCCATTCTGGCAGCAGTTTTAGGCGGCCCTGTCGTTGGTACAACAGTTGGTCTCATTGGCGGTATCTTTCGTTTCGGGTGTGGCGGTTGGACTGCATATGGTTGCGGAATTGCTACTATTTTAATTGGTTATCTCAGCTCATTAATTGTTAAACACCGCAAAATTAATGTTAATAATCTCAATTTAAAAGATGTCATTACCTTCGGGATCTTGGCATTCATCTTCCAAATAATGCACATCCAGGTAATTGTCCCAATAGTTTCGCACATTCAATTTCTCAATCATGTCTCTTATGCCAAGCCTTTTTTAGAAGGTTCGTGGGTGCTGTTCACTTCAATCTTTCTCCCAATGAGTTTTATGAATGCGTTCGCCACCTTCATCTTCTTATTACTTGTTAAAGACATGATTACTGATAACTCATTTATGCAGATTGAAAAGCAACAAGAGATGATCAAAACTATTGAGGCTGCCAAAAACAGAATGGTCAACGTAAACAGCACCGTCAATAATGAAAGTAGTATTTTGATTGAATCAGCACAAGAACTCGAACGTTCATCCCATAATTCCGTCGAATTCATCAGCCGTCTGTCTGAAGCAATTGAACAGATCTCCGACGGTGTTACCAAACAAGCAAGTGAATTTCAGAAAATTACCGAAAAAACTGCCAATCTTTCAAACTCGATCCAAGAAACATCTGCTGCATCCGAAAACATTCAGCATGTCTCGGAAGCCACCAAAAACCTTAGTCACCATGGACTTCAGGCAGTTGAAGTTTTAAAATCAAAATCGCTGGAAACTCAAAGAAATATTCAAACCGTCGGTGAACGGATCGATTCCTTAAATAATATGGCAAAACAGATCGAGAATATTGTAGCAACAATCAAAGAGATTGCTGATCAGACCAACCTGTTGGCATTAAATGCGGCTATTGAAGCTGCCAGGGCCGGTGATGCAGGTAAAGGATTTACCATCGTTGCCGAAGAAGTCACTAAATTAGCTGATCAAACCGCTAATTCCACCAATAAAATCAGTAAAATAATCAATCAAATTCTATCAGAGATTAACAAAGTTGTTACAGCGATGGAAAACACCAAAGAGATTGCAGCAAAACAAGGACAGGCTGTTATCAGCACCGAGAAGGCATTTCATGAAATTGCCGCATCGATCGATGCCATTGCTGAAAAAATTGCTCAAGAAACAGAAAATCTAAAATCGATGGATGAGAATAAAGATCAAATTCTTTACGCCATGCAGACAATTGCCGCAGTATCCGTTGAAGAAGCCGCCTCTTTACAACAGGTCAGCGCCAGTGTGGTTGATGTGGAAAAAATCGTCAGAATGGTTTCGGATTTATCCCAACGTTTGACACAAATTGCTGTCAACCTAAAGAAAACTACCGAAATTGATTGAGAAATTTAAATTATTATATGAAAAAAATCCGGGATTAAAATCCCGGATTTTTTATTTCTCATATCTCCAATTAGGATTAAACCTGAATAGTTGTGATGGCCGATGCCCAGCATCCCTGGTATATTGTTCGGTTTCAATCACCATATTGGCAATCTTTCTTCTAAAAGCAGCTGCTAACAGTTCCTTGCCCAGTATTACTTCATAAACTTTCTGTAATTCAGTCAAAGTAAACAATTCTGGCACCAAACTAAATGCTAAATCAGTATATTCCAGTTTGTTGCGCAAACGTTCAATCGCGTATTCCATCATTACAGCATGATCAAAGGCGATGCCTTGAGAATCAACAATTTCTCTGCTATAACGGGTTGAACGGTTCTTTACGGTTTCAGTAACTTTAACTGTGGCAGTCAAAGTAGCCAATTCATTAACCAGCTCAATCTTAATTAATCGTTCAAGCTGATGACCTTTTTCGAGTTCGGTCCGGTGTTCCTGAACTATCTTGTATTTAAATTCAAACCAGGCAGCATCAGCAGCATCATCACCCGCTTTAATCTTCAAAGCAGTACTGTCGACCAATGCCATATAAGAACAACTGATGACTCTGGTACGCGGATCACGGCCTGGATCGCCCCAAGTATAAAGTTGTTCCATATAAATGTTGTCAATATTAGTCTCACTCTTCAACTCTCTGATTGCAGCAGCATCAATACTTTCGTTTACTCCAACAAACCCCCCTGGTAAAGCCCATTGTCCGATATAAGGGTGTTCGCCTCGTTTAATCAATAATAATTTTAACTTTTTCTCAGGTAACTTGCGATAATTTTCTTTCTCTTCATCCATTATCGTTAAAATTAACATATCAACGGTAACAGACGGTCTATCATATTTAGAAACATCATACTGTTCTAAAAATTGTTCTTCGGTAAGTCCTTGTTTGTCTTTGATCGTACTATTACTCATTTTAACTCACCTCAACTTTTTTGTATACAGATTTTATTTTAATGATTTTAACATTCCAATGATATTAAATAATAAGCTTATTGTCAAGAGGTAATTACTTTTTTCAAAATAATAATTTATTAATTGTGAAATTTACCTGCAAGACTGTTAATATTTGCAAAATAATTTCCGGTATTATTTTTTCGGTCTATGGTTATTATATTAATGGCGGCAGCTTAGAGCTAATCGTCGTAACTGCTGACACTAAAAACGGGTAAAATATCTTCATATTATCCTTATTAGTGAAACGACGGTCTTAACTCTTCGATCCGGCCCAAAGCGGTTTGTGTATCGATTAGCGAGGACGAAAACATCAGCAGGCCGCCAACTAATAAATGCTTTTCGTCACATTCCAATTTTAATAACTTTTACATATGTTAGTAATATACAAGTTTCAGATAAGTTTAATCCCCGCCAAACCATAATCCAACAAGCACCATCTTGTCCAGAATCCGATCAGAAAACCGATCGGATTTTGGACTAATATAGCCATTTAATCAAGATCTAATTCGTCCAAATCGGTCTCAAGCAACCATTCTTTCAACAACTCTAACTCTTCTTTTGTTAATGTAATCCCTTTACTCATCTTTTCATGCTCGGAATCCCATTCGCGGATATCCAACTTAGGAGCGCGATCATTCCAACTCACCAGATTAATCTCTTTGGTCCACCCCTTATAATTCTCTGACAGAACTTTCAGATTCTTCTTAATCTCAAATTTTATATCCGCCAACGCATTCACTCCTTAAGTTACAATTTTTAGTTGTTAATATTCGTTTTCTTATTATCAATTTCCTATTGCCAACTGGAAAATATTTATAAGAAATTTTTTATTATTTAAATTAATTAAAATTAATTTTCTCTCATTTTCTCAGTAATTTCCGAAATAATGCTACAGCCAGTGTGAACAACGGTATTACCAAGATAAACACCGTTGAATAAATTGGATAAATATCATTAGCATGTTTAACGTTCTCAATCACGCTGGGGAAATTTAACATTGACACAAGCCCCATTAACAATCCCAAAGGCAATACCAGCGGTCGGTAAGAATTCAACCGAAATACTTGCGCTGTCCCCAAAACTGTTCCATATAATAAAACAGCAATCTTTAAAAAACCCATCATCAAAAAACTCATTCCCGAAATGATCTCTAACCGGGTAAATACATCAGCAATTGAAATCAATTTACCGGTCTGAAAAAACGGATAAACAAAAATCTCCATTGTATGCCCAAAAACTGCAATTGTTCTAATTGAAGCTAAAAATAAGATTATTCCCCCGTAGATCATTCCTTTAAATACCAAGGCACGAATCCGCTTGGGACGGTTCAAAGCTGCAAATACCATCAAAAAAGCTACTACCTCTCCAAACGGAAATGTCCCTGCACCATACGCAGCCCACCAAAACTGCTTTAAGGGCAGATCAAATAATGGAAAAAAATTATTAATATCCATCTTGTTAAAGAGTAAAACAAACAATAACAGAAACAACCCCACTGTCAAAATGACCATTCCCTGGGCAACACGGCCCAAAACTTCAATCCCATGCCACACTCCATAACTGATAATTAATACACTAAATAAAACAATGATTGCTGATGGAGTTTCGTTTAAAAGGATAAGCTTAATAAAATCATAATAATTAGTTATAACCAATGAACCAAGGTAAAACAAGTATCCTAAAAAAACAAACGCAATACATTTACCGATTAACCTTCCAAATACCGCTTCGCTGATCTCTACAAAATTCTTTCCAGAAAACCGCATCGCAAGAGCAGTATAGATCGAAGCAAAACCAAGCCCTAAAATCAATCCCAGAATGATTGCTAGCCAACCCATACTTCCAGCTCCTAAACCTGGTAATAATAATATCGATGAACCAAAGATAAAAGCAACAATAATATAGATCAACTCTGAACCGGAGATCTTTCCCGTTTCAAGTCGCAATCTCTTTCCCTCCCATTATCATAAAGTACCAAGCGGTTTACCGGAAAATATTGATAAAGTATTTCTCAACCAACCTGGTGATTATTACTCCTACATATGGTATTCTTACTTGCATTTGGATTAAGATTCCCAAAACAATCCCGGTGATTGTAATCAATGTAAAGACAAACAAATCTCTCCAGTGACGCTCATACAACATCTTTGGAACTTCAATACCGGCGGCAAAGAGTAAGATTAAAACAATTAAAAGCATCTAATTTCCCCTCTCATTCTTAGGTAATCTCCGAATTATCGCTACAACTAATGTGATCGATGGTATTACCAGAATAAACACTGTTGCATAGATTGGATAAATATCATTCGCATGTTTGATGTTTTCAATCACATTGGGAAAATTAATCAATGCCACCAGCCCCATTAGTAATCCCAAAGGCAACACCAACGTTCTGTAAGAATTCAATTGAAACAATTGCGCCGTCCCTATAGCTGCCCCGTATAATAAAATACCAATCTTCAAAAAACCCATCATTAAAAAGACAATTCCCGTGATGATCTCTAACCTGGTAAATACATCAGCGATTGAAATTAATTTACTGGTCTGAAAAACCGGATATACAAAAATCTCCATCGTCGGCCCCAAAATTGCAATCGTCCTAATCGAAGCAAAAAATAAGAACATCCACCCATAAATCATTCCTTTAAATACCAAAGCCCGAATCTGCTTGGGACGGTCCAAAGCTGCAAATATCATTAAAAAAGCTACCACCTCTCCAAACGGAAATGTTCCGGTACCATAACTAGCCCATAAAAACTGTTTTAAGGGCAGATCAAACAATGGTAAAAAATTATTAAAATCCATCTTGTTGGTGAGTAACACAAAAGACAACAGAGTCAACCCAACTGTTAAAATGACCATTCCCTGAGCAACACGACCCAAAACTTCTATCCCATGCCATACTCCATAACTGATAATCAGCAATGCAAATAAAACAATAACCGAAGACGGTGTTTCTACTAATAAAATTAACTTGATAAAATTGTGATAGTCAGTTACAACCAACGAACCGAGATGAAACAAATATCCTAAAAAAGCGACTGCGATAAATTTACCGATTAACTTCCCAAATACCGCTTCGCTGATCTCTACAAAATTCTTTCCAGGAAACCGCATAGCAAGCGTAGTATAGATCGAAGCAAAACCAATCCCTAGAATTAATCCGCAAATAATTGCTAACCAACCCATATTCTCAGCATCTAAGCCTGGCAACAGTAATATTGAGGAACCAAAGATAAAAGCAACAACAATAAAGATCAATTCCGAACCGGAGATCTTTCCCGCTTCAAGTTGCAACCTTTATCCCCCCCTATTATCATAATGTACCAAGCGGTTTCGTTGTCTTACCAACCAATTCAACAATAACATTCGACCGGACCTTAACTTTAATCTTCGGAAATAATTGCTCCCAGTCCGGCTCTAACTTAGCCCATCTTTTCGGATATTTACGATGAAATGCCTCGCCAAAACCGAAAATATCTGTTCTTAAGCTTTGCGCTTTCTTTACCGCGCCCATCACTTCCTTATTAATCTCTTTTGCAGCCAACTTCTCTAAAATCTTTAAACCTTCAGAAGTTGACATGTCTACATCAGAAATCTGTCCTCCAAGAGTAGTGATTAGATTAACATTTACTTCAACTTCCAGTTCTCCATCTTTTAACCTTGGCTTAAAACTACTTTTAGCCCTGATAATTTTGAGACAATTCCATTGTTCATCACCTAGATCAATCACGATAACGCCACTTTTAACTTTACCTGTCACCCACAACATTCCACGGGTTTCAACTAAATTTAACCTGCCGACCATCTTGTCTTTCTTGAAAACTGCAGTTCCACTTAACTCCAGCTTCTTGTTATCACCTTCATTACTAGCTGTAATAATTGGAGCGGTAGGCGAAGTTGTTTTACTAATTAGATAACTAATGAATTGAATTAAATCTACTGGTTGTACTTTCGAAGTAAGCTTAGCATTTTCTAATAAGCCATCAACCGCCATTGCTACAGCACTTTCGAGCTCCGGTTTAGCTTCAAATACTGTCTTTGATTCTGTTTCCGCTACTAAAATCCATTGCAGCGGACGTGGCTCCGGATCCCGAATAAAGTAGTCTAAGAAATTACTTGCCCCTTTTTCAACCACTGATTTTCCCAGGATAATCACTTCACTGTGAGTCCACTTTGTCCGACGACTATTCTCCCGAGCCAGCTCCCGCACTGCCTCAAAGACCGTCCTTCCTTTACTTTCCAATAAAAAAACTGCTCCTTCGCTATCCTCACTACCAGTCACACTTGTAGATGGACCCGGACTCTTCATCTGACCCGGTTTCATAATCTCGGTCACCAATTTAATCTCTTTAGTCTCTGGTTCATAGTCAATTCCAACTCCAATAACCATCGCCAATTGTTCCAACTCTACCTGATCCCAACAACCGGAGACCAATAAACAACAGCATATTAAAAAGATAATCTTAATAAATTTACTATTATTAATTTTAAATAAATTATTATGTTCATTCATCTTGTTCCTCAGGTTGTGGCATTAATTTAAATTTCTGACGAATAGGATCCTGTATTCCTAAGTTACGTGGCCGTTTAAACATTGCCCAAATCGGTACACTTACAATGGTATCTTTAAAATCAGCCGGTATCAGCGGCGCTAATGGAGCCAGATAAGGCGTCCCAAACGAACGTAACGAAGCTAAATGAATATAAACAAAGATTAAACCACCAATAATTCCGTATGCTCCTAAAAACCCCGCTAAAATAGTCAGTCCAACCCGCAGCATCAATCCGGCTTCAACCTGCACCGGAACTAAAAATGATGAAATAGCCGTAAAAGCAACAACAATAACTATTGGCGCCCCGACCAGACCAGCCGAGACCGTCGCTTCACCGATAACCAATGCTCCAACGATTGACACCGCCTGACCAATCGGTCGTGGCAGCCTGATACCGGCTTCTCTCAAGAGTTCAAAGACCATTCCCATACCCAACGCCTCAATCAACGCCGAAAACGGAGTCCCTTCTGTCGCTGCTGCCATTGAGATTAACAGCGGTGTTGGGATCAACTCTTGATGGTACGAAGCAAGGGCCACATAAACTGCCGGCAACAGAATACTGACAAAAAAAGCCAGATAACGAAACCAGCGCACTGAAGTTGCAAAAAAAGGACGAAAATTATAATCATCGGGACTTTGAAAACCTTCATACATTAAGTAAGGAACTGTATTTACCACCGGAGTTCCGTCAACAAAGATCGCTACCCTGCCTTCCAATAACTTTGCAGTACAGACATCCGGTCTTTCGGTATAACCGACTGTCATAAATGGTGAATACGGAGCATCCTCTATAAACTGTTCAATAAACCCAGAGGCCAGGATACCATCAATATTGATTCGTCCCAAACGCCGTTTTACTTCCGCCACCAGCTTGGGATTGGTTAATCCTTCAAGATAGGCAATACAAATATCAGTGCGGGTTTTTTTACCGATCTTCATTGTTTCAAACCGAAGCGCCGGATGTTCGATTCGTCGCCGTACTAAAGAGGTGTTAATCCGCAGTGTCTCAGTAAACCCTTCACGCGGTCCTTTAATGACAATTTCAGTATCCGGCTCAGTTATGGACCGCTTCTCCCAACCTTTTGTGTTGACAAACAAAGCCGTATCAGAATGTTCCAAAATAATTGCTGTATCCCCTGTCAATACAGCTTCAATCAGTTCTTCAACAGTATTTACCCGTTGGACACCACCTACAGTCAGTAAATTCTCTGCGACAAAGTCCAAGTCAATTCGGTTTTTGAAATTTTGATTTTCAGCATTCATCAAGGGCTGCAAAATATTATCATTAATTATGGTTTTATCAGCCAGCCCCTCAATAAAAATGATCGCTGCATACTCCATCCGAATACCATTGATCATAAAACGACGAATGATAACATCAGAACTGTCTCCAAGCTTCTCTTTAACTTTTCCAATATTAAGATCTAATCTTGAGGCAAGTTCCGTCGCTGACGACTGCTGTTTGGTACTGACCTGTGATTCCAGCATTTTCTTTAAAAATCGTAGTTTTTTGCTGATCAACTTAAACATTTTCTCTCCCAACCCATTGTTTGGTTTAGCTTGACCCCAAAACCATCTTTTCCATAATTTTGTGTTGTTTGGAGATTATTTATACAACACCACAGCTATAAAAACAAAAAAACCACATCTTCTTAGTTTAGAAAACGTGGCAAATTCTATTCTTTATCGATTCTTAAAAGGTATAATTAAGTTTCAGGTTCGGAGGTTCAGTTAAAATTTCGGCAAGTACCGCGATCAATTCATCATGTTTATAGGGTTTGATCACAACGCCTGAAAAACCATAACGCTCATAATCAGCAACAATTGGATCATTAGCATAGCCACTTGATACAATTGCCTTGATGTTCGGATTGATATCCCTTAAATAAGTAATCGTCTCTTGTCCTCCCATTCCTCCGGGAACCGTTAAATCCATGATCACCACATCAAACGGTTTACCATCCTGTAATGCCTGTTGATAGACTTCAATCGTTTCAGCACCGTCCCGTGTTAACGTTACTTTGAATCCATGATATTCCAGCAACTCTCCCATTGCTTTTAAGATCGACTCCTCATCATCCATAAACAAAACAGAGACTCCCTTTCGTACCGCAGCAACCTCTGCCGTACTATCCGAAACCAAGGACTTATCCTGTGAGGCCGGCAGTAAAATAGTGAAAGTTGTCCCTTTACCGACTGTCGAATCAACTTCAATATAACCCTCATGACGTCGGATAATCGAATATGATGTTGTTAATCCCAATCCACTACCCTCGCTTTTGGTAGTGAAAAACGGGTCAAATATCTTATTAAGCTGGTGTTCCGGTATTCCAACTCCTTCATCTTCAATTACAATCTTAACATATTTACCGGGTACAAGATGCCCATCATCATTTTGCAGTTCAACATTTTCTCCGCTTATTTTGATGGTTCCTCCCCTTGGCATTGCTTGCTTACCATTGATTATTAAGTTCTGAATCACTTGACTGATCTGGCCTTCATCAGCTTCAATTGGCCAAAGATCCGGCACAAACTGATACTCCGCCTTAACATTAGAGCCCCTTAATACAAATCTTGCAGTATCTTTAATAATATTCTCCAGCGAAGTCATTTTTTTGACAGGAGCTCCACCGCGCGAGAAGGTTAAGAGTTGTTTGGTCAGTTCACTCGCTTTATATGTACTATCAATCGATTCTTTTAAATATTTTTGAATGTCATTACCCTGAAGATATTTTGCTGATGCCAATTGCAGATTGGTTAGGATCGCCGCCAAAAAATTATTGAAATCATGCGCGATTCCTCCGGCTAAAATACCCAACGCTTCTAACTTCTCTTTTTTGGAAAGCTCAAATTCAGTTCGGAGTTTGTCAGTAATGTCATCAAATACAAAAACCGCACCATAATTGCTTTTACACATTGATTTAATCGGCGAACAACTAACCGAAACCGGAATTTCGTTAAGATTAATGTCAACCAGAATAACATCTTTCAGAATCATCTTCTCAACCAAACCGGAGACCTTATCAACCAAATTAAAATATGGTTCGCTGGTTTTATTGTTGATAATATAAAAAACCCGCTCCAATGGTTGCTCCAACCAATCAGGATAATTCCAGCCGGTTAACCTTTCGGCAGTATGGTTCATCCAAATTATTTCTCCAATCAGATTAGTGGCAATAACCCCATTACTGATCGAGTCAAGCGTTACCATCAACCGTTCCCGTTCGACTTTAAGCCGCTCTTCGTATCTTTTTTTATCAGTAATATCACGGTGAATTGCTGATACTCCAACAATATTTCCCTGACTATCCTTGATTAATGAATATTTGATCGAGACATCCATTAAAGTTCCGTCTTTACAAACCCTAATGGTCTCACCATAGTTAAAGACAACATCGCGCGCGGCATTGGCCAGGAAGTCAGCGAAAAAATCATGCTTATCCGGAGGTACTAAGATATTAACATTTTTGCCTACAATCTCTGATCTAGTGTAGCCATACATCTTTTCGGCCCCCGAGTTCCAACTGGTAATCGTACCGGTCAAAGACATACTAAAGATGGCATCATCAGAAGAATCAACAATTGCTGCTAATTGCGATCGTTCTTTATCAGCTACCTTTTTTTCAGTAATATCCCTTACATAAACCGAGATCCCTTCTTTATTGGGGTAAAGATGAATGTCAAGCCACGAGTTATCCTGGTAAACGCTTTTAAATTCAAATTGGATTGAAACTTTTTCGCGCATTGCTTTTTGATAATACTCATATAACTTGGTATCTACCAATTCAGGATAGACTTCCCAAATGTTTTTACCGATGAACGATTCATTTGAATCCTTAGCAAGCACTGAAGATAATGCTGCCATATTTACATAAGTAAAACACCAATCCTCATTAAGCGCAAAAAAACTGTCTGTGATACTCTCCAGAATGTCTTTGATTAATTGATTCGATTTGGCTAAAGAATGTTCAATAGTAAGATTATCAGTAATATCAATAAACCAAACCATTACTCCCTTTATTCCCGAGTTCAATGTTGTCGGAAAACAACAGCTGTAAAAAGTTCTGGATTTACCTGAATCTCTTAACGGATAATTGAAATTACCTTTTACTACCTCCAATTCCTCAATCGCCTGGTTGATTATTTGATTGTCTAACCCCAGTTGCGTTATTGGCTTCCCTACGATATCATCTTTATTTAATCCTAAAGATAAAGCTCCATTTTCATTCATCTCCCAACAGATACCTGACGAATCAATCATTGTATAGCCCCATGGAAAATAATTTAATAAGTCTGATTGAAACTCTTCCCGTTGGCTTAATTGATTAAAGAGGCGAAAATTTTGACGGGCAATACTCTCAAACTCACAAAAATCAAATTGAGACACTGGATCGACTGCTTCTGAGGATAATACCAGTTTGGAAATGTTAGCCTCAAGCTTTTTAATTAATCCTTTCATAAAATATGACGAAAAACAGCCGGCCAAGAAGAGAATTACAGCAATTCCCAAGCCCCATTCAAAGAAGAGTAAAATAATACTGTTAAGCGTAATATTGGCAAAAGTATGACCAATCACTTCATTGTTGACAATAACCGGGTTATCACATTTTAATAGCCATGCGCCACGAAGTTTCGACCACAAAATCGCATATTGCGGTTTCTGCAACCTCCACCCTCGCTGTCCCGGATCATTAGACCGGAAACTTTCAATTTTGGCCGTATTTTGGCTGCAACAAACAGTAATAACCTTATCGTCCTTATTTGAATTAAACCCCACTGTATAGTCTTTGGAATAAGTTGCAACAAGTTTAGAAAGATATTGTTTTAGTTCATCGAGCATCTTTTGCCTGCCGGCGTCATCTGCAAGTCGTCCGTCAATCTCATTAAGCTTCAGTTTAATAACTTCAGTAATATAAAGCAGGTTAGTCCGTTCACTAGAAATATAATAGTTCCAAATGGCTGTAATCAATAATAAATAGACGATCAAACTGTAAATAATTAAATTATTAAGGTGTTTTTTCTTAACTATATTTACTAGTGAATATAGCACGCAAATACCCCCACTGGAAAATAATTGGATTAACCGATAAGTATATTCGACTAATCATCGTCTCTACCTGCCAAAATTTATTATTTTTTGTAAAAAATACACATTTGTTTGTTATTAATCAATCAGATTGGTGAAAACAAAGATTGTTACAATATTATAGTTGGGATAATAGAGAATGAATGTAATTAATTTAAGGAATAAGTCGGAAGGAGTTATAGAGGAAGTAACGTTACTTAAAAAACATTAACCCGGGTTAATTAAAATAATTAGGAAAATTTTTGAGTCTTTTGTACTTTTAACATTGCATTCAAAACTACAATCGGTTGATTGATTTTTGTATTTAATTTCGGGGGATTTTCTAACATCTGATTGATGGTTACAATCAAACTTGACATTTTACACCTCCACCTAGTCTGTTTCGTTTTCAGAATATTAGAAGAATTTTCGGTTAATTTTGTTCCATAATTTTTAAAGAACTCTTCATCCGGGGAGGTAAAGCCTGCAGAAAACAAATAAATAACAACACCAATAACACAATTTAACACACATTCGCGAATAAATTGTGATGTCAATATCTCCTATATGCTAAAAGAAGAGACAGCTTTAAACCACCTCCCAGGAGTCATGATTTATACAAAAAGAGATAGCATTTAGACTGCTATCTCCCCGTTAATAATCTTTTCTATCTTTTCCTTCAAAGCCTGACCTTTTGGAGTTAGATAATACACTAAAATTCTTCGCTCTTCCAGGTCAGGTTCCGCTCTGATTAAGTCGTATCCTTTAACTGTCTTGTTGCCATCTTTGTCTGTTACGATATACTTTCCTAACTCTTTCAGATTCTTGGAGGTTGAAGGTTGAGGCAACTTAAAGTGACCGATTAGATCATAGACACTTTGTCCCTCCTTAACACAGATAGCCAAGAATAAAGTGAACTGACTGAAGGCTAAATCCTTGTTTACCTCTCTTCTGATAACCTCTACAGCGGAAAAAAAACGATCAATTCCTCTAGTATTTTTAACATCATCCATGAATTTACTAGCACCTCCTTATTAATAAATTGATTAATTAACTAAATTTTAACCCAGAATTAACCAAAAAGCAATAATTTAAGGCTTTAATTAATCATTTTCTGCTTACTTTTAAGACAAATATATTTGTTTCTGCTAAGGAACTCACAACAGTTTTTTGCGACAAACAATAAAAAAAGGGTCGTCGATTTCTCGAAAACCCTTGTAAACTCTGGCGCGCCTGGCACGAATCGAACGTGCGACCAACGGATTAGAAGTCCGTTGCTCTATCCCCTGAGCTACAGGCGCATCAAACTCTTAATGACAGTTTATAATTATAGCATAAAGCATTAACAACATCAATAGCTTATTAGAATATTTTTATTTTACCAGTTTAATATCCGCAAGCTCTGCTTTGATGGTCTTTCCTTCACTCGATTCTTCATATTTCACATAACCGACACCTTTAGCAAACCAGGTTTTACCGCTATAAGGCACTCCATCATGCTCCCCGCTGTATTCAACAACAAACGTCTCGTAAGTCCCAGTAGCCAGTTTAACAGTTTCGGTAGCAGTTATTTTAGAGGTTTCTTTGCTTTTCTGATCAGCAGATTGCCAACTCCAAGCCTCTCCGACTTTAAGCTTTGCAGGTAGAACCTGTTGGGGAGGCTCATAGTTCTTTGTTCCGGCAGCAGATATCTCTTTGACTTTAAAAAGTCCCTGTTCATTGTTATCATAATGAATTTCTGCAACCGGAGTTAAATTTAATAACAGAACCATTCGTAATTTTCCATCTACCGGTTTACTGGCAGCAATATGACGGACTACTTCAGTACCATCAGCCATTTTAATCTTATAAACCCATTGATTTCCTGATTTTAACGGAAAATAAGGGTGCCCTGATTCATCCGCAGACGCTTGGACAAAATATAAACCTGTTGCAGCAATAATTATAACAACTAAAACCGACAGCAATACCATTTTTTTGTTTAAAGTAAGCATTTTCTTTCCCCTTTCTTAATTATAAAGAATTCGCTTTTGATCTATAAATTCCTACCCAGTTTACAAAATATCCTGTTGGTAAATGTTACAAAAAAAGCTTTTAGGTTTAGATAACCCAAAAGCTATTTACGCTTTTAAAAAAAATGGAGCGGGAAACGGGGCTCGAACCCGCGACATTCAGCTTGGAAGGCTGACGCTCTACCAACTGAGCTACTCCCGCATTTATTGCGTGGCCAACACGCATAAATTATTATACCACAAATCAATAATGAGTCAATAGTAAATTTAAAATTTATTTTGGTCAATTATTCTAAGTTTTAAAAATTCTTCTTCCGTATAAATTGTTGCTCCCCAGTCACGTAATAAAGTTGTGGCTACTCCATCTCCCTCAACTAATTCTCCATTAAAACTTCCATTATAGATTAACCCCCGTCCACATGAAGGACTATTGGCTTTAAAGATAACCATTTCAGGTTGTTCTTTAAGATAGAGTTCTAAAGCTTTTTGTGCTCCTGCTTTAAAATAGGCAGTGCGATCATTACCATCCCGGTCAATAACACGGGCCTGACCTGACCAAACAGCCTGGCCGTCACCGTTTATTATCTCGGCTGGCGGTCGTGGTATCATTAACTCCCCCAATAATTCGGGACAGCACGGTATTACAGTGTGATTGGCCAAACATGCCACCAGTTGCGGTGAAAATTTACTCTCTCCGTTATAGCGACAATTTATTCCCAATAAACAGGCGCTAACCATAATTTTTTTAGATTCCAATTAATTCTCCTGTGCAACGGTTTTTGTTTAATTATATAGCTTCTCCCAATAACTCTTCAAGCACTTTTAAGGTCTTTTTGGGCTGGATGATACCTTTCAGTGTAATGGCAGAATTTCCTCCTTGAAGATCAATTATCAGATCTCCAATTCCCAGCCATCTGGTGAGCCAATTTTGCTTTAAGCTTACACCGGTAATCAAATCAAGTTTATACTCTATAGTCTGATTACTGTTCTGGTCTAATAATATTATTGATTTGTTAGTGATCTGATATACATTAGGCAAGGGTACGCCATACCAGGTCTGTCTTCCTTCCAGGAAAATTTGGTCTGGAAGTTCATTACCCAATTGAGCTTGGTCAATATTTATCAGATCATCACTCGGTTTTGACTCGGCTACTTCACTCTCGCTGACCAGTCCCTGCGAATTATCATTCTGATCTTCTTGATTTTGCGTTTCAGTTGGTCCTTTTTCCAATGTTTCATTTGATTCGACTGATCCAACAACACTTTTTTCGGCTTGATCGACATCAAGTTGTATACTGTCATCAATCACTATTTCTTGATCTGTTTCTTCCTTAACTTCCTCAACATTGATTTGAGCAACTTCATCAATCTCAATTGCAACATCTTCTTCAACATCGTCAACTTTTAATATCTCTTTAGTTTCATCAATTAACGTAACTGTATTTTCAACAGTGTCCTTTATAACTGATTCATCCAACTCTACAACAACTTCTGGCTCAAGCGCTTCAATTACTGTTTCGGAATCGCTTTCCTGATCCGGCTTAGTTACATTTTGAGCAAGAGCAGGGTTTAACCTTTCGCTACCTGGATTTTCAACTACTGTTTCAACCGAATCTGTTCTAACTGCAACACTTTCCATCTCCTTCATTGCTGCGTCATTTTTAGAAGCAGAATCTTTTTTACTATAAGCTGGCGTCTGTGGTTTATCAAAGGTGAAATGATATCCATCGATTCCAACTTCAACTTTGGTTGGTTTAATTAGTCCTTTTCCCAAGTGACTTTCTTCATCAACTCGATGTCTATTGCTATTGGACAGATTTTCATCTTGAGGTTTATTTTTCTCACTCAAAATTTTTGATTCAACTCCTCTATTTTCTAATTTATCAGCAATCATCTCATTCTTTAGATTTGCTTCGGGTTCGTGTTTTACTGTAGAACTTGCCGTTTCAAGCATATCCTTAATATCTGGCTCACATTTTGGTTCATATCCAACAATTAAATCGATACCACAATTAGAGCAGACCTGATTATTTTCGTTATTACTACTGCCACATTCGGAACAATAAGGCATTTTAATCACCTCTTTATTTTATTAAGGATAATAAATAAAGGAATTACTTCGATTTATATAGAATTTTAGATTTTTAACCTTTGTCATAGATTTATAGAAAATATATTAAGAAAAATTAAAAATATTCCAACAAAGGATTTTACCCACTAAATCCCTTTTAAAACAGCCATGTTATAATAAAAAATAAACGGAGCATCATAAATGGTTAAATTTAACATAAAAAACTGGCAAAAAACCTTGATGATCTTGATTTTAGTATTTATCACCACTTTATGCTCGATTCAATTGTTTGCTAAAACTTCATTTAAATATAATTCTTTCTCGTTTAATTTACGTACTAAAATTGGGGCTAATGGTGGGACTAATCTGGTGATTCCACCCGTTGGGCAATTGTTCTTAAAAACCCATCTCACTCCATGGCAACTGATTGTAACTCTGGATGAGATTAATTTTGTAAAGCTTGAACAAGAGTTAAACTCATTGCCAACCAAAGACCAATGGCTTGGAGTCTTTCAGGCCGGTGTTACCAAAGCTATAATCAGGCTTTTTTCATTGATGTTTTTATACGGTTTACTTGGTACTGCTTTATTGATGCTGTTTTTCCGCATTTTACCGTCAAATAAATTATTTTGGTATAGCTTACTGACTTCTTTTTTAATTGTTGCCATAATGATTGGCAGTACTGTATTAACTTATGATTCGACTGCAATTGAACGCCCGCAGTACCAGGGTGTTTTAGCATCAGCACCATGGGCAATGAACTTAATCAGTATCGGACTGGATAACATCGAAATTATTGGTGAGAATCTGAAGAAAATCTCGCAAGGACTTCCGATGCTTTACCAGCAAGCCGGAAAAATCCAAAATATAGGAGCATTCCAAACCTATTTAGCAGTTTTACATGTTTCGGATATTCATAATAATCTGGCAACCTTTGACTTCATCTCCGAACTGGTAACTAACTTCAAAATTAATTTAATCATCGATACCGGTGATCTCACTGATTACGGTACACCGATCGAAGCCGAAATTATTGATAAAATTGCAGAACTCCAGGTACCATATGTATTTGTACCCGGAAATCATGATTCACCACTAATCATTGAACGTTTACAAAAATTAAAAAACGTTAAGGTCATCACCGATGGAACATTAAAAATATCGGGACTGCTAATTGCCGGTAAAGCTGATCCTGCTGCTAAAGATAACTCGGCTGAAGTACCCACCACCGAAGAACTCGAACAAGCCCGCGATGAGTTTTGTGAAAAAGTTACAGCTTTGTCTGAACCTCCCAATATTGTTGCGGTCCATAACCGGATTTTGGCAGAACCTTTAATCGGAAAAGTTCCATTATTGCTGCACGGTCACACCCATAAATATGCCTATTCAATTACCGATGGAACCGTAGTCAATAATGCCGGGACAACCGGCGCAGCCGGACTACGGGGATTGACACCAAAAGGTGTCCCGTATAGCGCAGCCATATTTTACTGGAATAAAGATGAGCAAGATCAGCTGTATTTACAAGCAGTAGATTCAATCAAAATTAACGGAGTTGAAGGTAAGTTAACTGTCGAACGCCACACATTCCCTAGCAACCCTACTTTAAAAGAAGACGAAAAAGCAGCGGACGAAAATCAATAACTGGTCAATAAAGAACAATCCTACTTTAGAAAGAATGTAAAGTAGGATTATTTATTTGGGCAGAAACATATTTTTGCCTCAATTTGAAATAATAGAAGTAAATCCACTGACAGTTAAATTACTTATTTAGCAAAAGTTTATTACCTTAATAATTAAAGGAGCTCTTAAAAATATGGATAAAAAACTTTATCCAACAATTGCTGTTTTATGCCTGGTCCCATTGATCATGGTTTTAGGTAACTCAATGCTGATTCCGGTATTACCATCAATTCAGAAAGAATTAAATATCAGCGTTGTTCAAGTCGGACTATTAATTACTGTTTTCTCAATTCCTGCCGGTATTATTATTCCCTTTGCAGGGTTGATTTCTGACCGGATTGGACGTAAAACTGTTATGTTCCCCGCTTTACTGGTTTACGGTATCGGCGGAATCTTAGCCGGAATTTTTGCGATAATTTTTAAAGAAAAAGCATTTCCTTATATTATCGCTGCACGGATTATTCAAGGAATCGGCGCCGGAGGCACCTATCAGCTCAGTATGGCTCTAGCAAGTGATTTGATTCAATCCAATGAACGTTCATCCGTCCTTGGCTATCTTGAAGCTTCAAATGGCTTAGGTAAAGTCATCAGCCCGCTTGCCGGAGCAGCGATTGCAATGATCGGGTGGTACATGCCTTTCTTTATATATGGAATTTTAGCAATCCCCATAGCTTTCTTAATCTTAATGATGGTTAACGAGAATACCCAAAAACTCAAGGAAAATATCCAACCAATCCCTCAATATCTGCAGAATTTAGGCAATATTTTTAAAGAAAAAGGGCTCGCCCTGCTGATCTCATTCTTAGGTGGTTTTTTTGTTTTATTCGCGCTCTTTGGACTGCTAAGTTTCTTCTCTGACCTTCTTGAAAAACAGTTTCAAATCGCTGTCTTTCCCCGTGGCCTGATTTTAGCCATTCCCGTTTTAATAATGGCAATCACTGCTTTCGTCCTCGGAACCGTAATGCAAAAGCAGATGGCTAAAATTCTTAAATATGCTGCTGTCGGCGGACTGATCCTGGCCTGTGCCGGCCTGGGTTTATTCTGTCCGTTAAAACAGATTTTCTGGCTGGTGGTAACTGCCAGTATGTTAGGATTAGGCACCGGGGCAGTCTTACCTGCACTGAATACCCTAATTACGTCCTGCGCTCCAAAAACCGAACGGGGGATAATAACCTGCCTTTATGGCACGGTGAGATTCTTTGGAGTGGCATTTGGACCGCCCTTATTCGGATTTGCCGAGAAGATATCGAAACCTCCAATCTTTTACAGCACCGCCGGAATCTGTCTCACCATCGCAATCCTGTTTTTAATCTTTGTTAAGCCAGACAAAATAATTCCGGCAGATATTCAACAAGAGGGTTAACTACCTTTATTCACTAATGACAGATTATACAAATCATGACGCCGGTGTCTCAATACAGGAAGTCGCTCTCTTGCTTCTTTCAATTGTTCATTCTCTAAAACAACTACATGCGAAGCTTCTTCGGCACCGGCTTCCCAGATTACTTCACCCCAAGGACTGACTACCATCGAATGTCCATAGGCAACGTACTTAGCTGTATTATCCCTGGCAGGACTAACAGCAACAACAAAGAGCTGATTATCGATCGCCCGGGCTCGTAGTAGTGTATCCCAGTGCGCCGGTCCCGTTGTCATATTGAAAGCTGCCGGGATAAATACCCCCGCCACTCCCTGATCAACCATCAACCGAAAGATCTCCGGGAAACGAAGATCATAACAGATCACCACTCCAAATCTGCCATATTCGGTTGTAAAAGTTGTAACTTGATCACCGGCAGTTAAGACTGCTGACTCCTGAAACCGGATCTGCCCAGGTATATTGATATCAAATAAATGGACTTTCCGGTGTTTGGCAATAATTGAACCAGCTTTATTAAAGACAAAAGCCGTGTTATAAATTTGATCCTGATCCTGCTCCGGAATCGAACCGGCAACAATATAACACTGAAGTTTCGCAGCCAAATCAGACAGCAGTTGTAAGGTTTCACCCTGCCCCTCCACCTCAGCATATTGGGAAAATAAATCCTGCTCATACGGGCAGTTAAACATCTCCGGCAAGACCACAATCTGGGCACCAGCATTGACAAGATCGCTTATCAACTTCGCAATTCGCGTTAAACCCTTCTGTTTATCTATCTCTACTTTAAACTGACAGATTCCAACCTTAACATTATGCATCACTTTCAGTCACCTCAGAAGATATTGTTCGTTACTTTTGACTAGTTTCCTTTTATAGTTTATTTGTGTAGATTCCCATTATAGTTTGACGTAGTAAACCGAAAACAAAATTTCTTTCTTCGCTTATTATTTATTTTGTTTGCTTTTTCTCTTCTATCCACTGTTCCGACGGGCGTGTTAAACAGATTAGATTATTTGTAAGTCATTACAATTCTTCATTTCTGAAAGTGATACCAATTTAAAATTAGGTGAGCAAAAAGGATACTAGTAGAATCTCACGCACTTTATTCGGTCAACAGGGAGGTTGGCGCACGGAAAATAGTTTTTTGCTTTATTATCAGTAAAAGATCTTGATCCCTCAAAAATTATTAGAAATATAAACAAAAACAAAAGCTGTTAACAAAATCCTCATTTTTGCAACAGCTCTCCATTCATTATAGAAATAATTTGCGAACTAAATCTAAGTTAGTCATTTACTACAAAAAAACTTCCCCCAACCCTGCCAAAATCGATCCATCTTTATTCCCTTGGCTTTTAACCAGTTTTCCAATACTGCCAACCGGTATTCAACTTTAACCGGCTCGGTACTCGTGCCGGTAAAGGTTGGTGCTTCAGGAGCGAGCAAACAGAGTGGCGGGTATAAGACACACCACCAGTTACGCCCTTTTCCCTCACCTAAGACTACTTTAATCCCCTTATATTCCCCGGCTTCAAGTACTCCAAACGGATAACTGCGCTCCGGGAAGAGATACTCTCCAAACATAACCTTAACGGGAAGTGATAAATTGTTCTTTTTCAATTCGTCCTGCGCCACTGCTTCTAAAACTTTTAAGTTTGACCGAATCACTCTTTCAGCAGTAACCGGATCAGTAACATTGAGTAAGATTTCTTCGGCAACCTTTACAATTCTGTTTCTGACTTTCAACTTAACCGACTGGTCTTTAATGGCGTCACTGTTAGCTAAAACATGTAAACGAATCAGGTTTTTTTGGTTAAAAGTCTCGGTAGCAGGCGTTTTAATCCATGCAAAACCGGTACTGACGGTTCCCAGGACAAAAAATATTGTAATAATAATGGTTACAGTAATTAAGCGATAACGAAACACTTGCCAGACCCCCTATAGATCTTTTTCATTATCGGAAATATTCCGACGCATATGCTTTAGTGCTGATTTTTCAAGCCTGGACACTTGGGCCTGGGAAATACCGATCTCTTCAGCAACTTCCATTTGAGTCCGTCCATCGAAAAAACGCATCCGTAAGATCATCTGTTCCCGTTCATTCAGTTTGGACATCGCTTCTTTGATTGACAATCCTTCTAACCATTGACCATCCAACTGTTTATCATCACCGATTTGATCCATCACAAAGATCGGATCACCACCATCATGATAGATTGGTTCAAACAATGAAACCGGTTCTTGGATTGCATCCAATGCAAAGACCACTTCTTCGCGGGGAACGTTTAATTCGGCAGCAATCTCAGCAACTGTCGGTTCTTTCGAATTTTTATTTACTAAAGCATCACGGACCTGTAAAGCCTTATAGGCAATATCACGCAGGGACCGACTGACCCGCACCGGATTATTATCCCTTAAATAACGGCGGATTTCTCCGATAATCATCGGGACTGCATAGGTCGAAAACTTAACATTTTGGGATAAATCAAAATTATCAATTGCTTTCATAAGTCCAATACAACCAACTTGAAATAAATCATCAACATATTCACCACGATTATTAAATCGTTGGATCACGCTTAATACCAACCGCAGATTTCCATTGATCAGTTCTTCTCTGGCTGAACGCTCTCCATTTTGCATTCTTTCTAATAAATCCCGCATCTTACTGCTTGATAATACCGGAAGTTTTGCAGTATTTACACCACAAATTTCAACTTTGTTAACTAACATCAGGCATATCACTCCTATTTTTCATTCCGGCGCGCCTCTACGATTGATTATTGCCAAGCGACCAACAATTTATACCTCACTTGATAACTTAATATGGAAATTTTATGTTATTTTTTACAGTTTATAATAACAAAAAACCAGCTTTAGCTGGCCTTTTATTGATTGATATTTTATTGCATTCTTTCCATTATAATCTAATATTTTATGTTGCCTGAATCAATTAATTTAGTTCTTTTGGTGATTGTATCATATAATTCCAATCAATCAATGAAGATTAGTAATTATTCCATCTTCCACATCTCTTTCTTTAACTTACGAATAATTCGCTTTTCCAATCGCGAGATATATGATTGTGAAATTCCTAAATAATCAGCAACTTCTTTTTGGGTTTTTTCGACTCCGCCATTTTTAAGCCCAAAACGCAACTCAACAATTACCCGTTCCCGATCTGATAAATGACTTAAGGCTGAGTTTAACAGTTTCCGATCAACCTCTTCTTCAATGTATTTATAAATTGAATCGTTTTCAGTCCCTAAAACATCCGATAACAGTAACTCATTACCATCCCAATCAATATTTAAAGGTTCATCGAAAGATACCTCCGAGCGAATCTTATTGTTTCTCCGTAAATACATTAAGATCTCATTTTCAATACAGCGTGAGGCATAAGTAGCCAATTTAATTTTTTTGGCCGGATCAAAAGTATTAACTGCCTTAATCAATCCAATGGTCCCAATAGAAACCAAGTCTTCAATTCCAACCCCGGTATTCTCAAATTTACGGGCAATATAGACAACTAACCGCAAATTCCGTTCAATTAAAACCGTTTTAACAGCCCGATCACCTGCTGCCAACTTATCCAGCAAATATACTTCTTCTTCATTAGTTAAAGGTGGCGGTAATGCTTCACTGCTACCAATATAACCGATAAATTTAGGCGTTAAGCCTATTTTTAGCATCAAACGCACCAAAGTAATTCTAATCGCTAAAACAATTTTATTCCAAGCTGACAACATTTTAGTTCCTCCTTCTTCGTTAGCAGTAGTGATATTTCCTCAAATTTAGGTTTACTTATTTAAAACTGTTGGCGGAATCAGCGCGCAAAAATTCCCTTCGGCCGATAATTTTTGCTGATAAAAACCGACTATCACATTTTGATTGACAACCTCTTCCTGCTCATATTTAACAACAAGTTGATCCGGTCGAAATCCAACCAATAATCCATTATCCTTACCTAAAGAGTTAAACGGCAATAATCGAAAGCGCTCCCCCCAAGTCCCCGGTAAATCCCAATCATAGTCAAATCTCCCCTGTTGCAATTGATCAATGGTTTCTAAAATCGCTTTAGGAATCAATCTCCTGATCTCATTTAATTCGACAATCACTACCGGAACTTTGGTCAGAGGATCAACCAACCTGTTGCCGGTATCCAATAAAGCAGTTAAAACAACCGATTGCTGATCCCACTTAATCTCAATCGAATATAAACAGACTTGATCCCATAACTTACGGTGGATCACACCCCATCCCAACTCTCCAATAGTAAAGAGCAACGCCAAGTGTAACCAAAAACGCCAAGCCAAGGTTATTTCATAATGAAAAAACCGTTGGTTGATGCTATCGATCCCCCAATGAAGCCCGGAGAGCAAAAAGGCAATTAAATAAAAATAACCAATTATCCTTAATGTCTTCCGCCATGATTTCAAACCAAATGTAATTTGAATCATCAACAACGGGATTAAAAACATAAATATCAATGGCGACAACACCCAGCGATGGACCAAACCTTCAGAAGCCTGATTAATTAGTAAAAAAAACTGAAAAAGGCCTCCGACCATTCCGCCAGCGAAAAACCTGCTTTTTTTCGTTTTAATCCCGGTAATCTGCGCTACTACCCATAAAAGGGTAGCATCTTGAAGCCACCCCAGTATGCTTCCAAAAAGGGGCAAATCCAAATAGATTGAAACCGCATTGATCTGAATCACCACTCTTTCTTTAATTTTACAAAATCGAATTCACATTTCCTTTGATCAGAGATATTCTTTGAATTGGTTAGAATTTTACGAAATTTCTCTTATTTTCTCGAACGCTCTATAAAACACGAAAAGCGTTCAGTCTAACTGAACGCTTTTCCAGCATAATGCTGTAATTATTATTAAAATCTGACACTATTTTTTCCGTAAAAAAGTAGGAATGTCCAAATCATCAGTAATAAATGGTTTAATCTCCAGATCATCACGCCCAATTCGTTTCGGACGCCGTTGCTCAAAACCGGTGGCAATAACAGTTACCCTGATCTCGTCACCCATAGATTCATCGACCACGGCACCAAAGATAATGTTGGCATCCGGATCAGCAGCTTCCGCAATAATTGCTGCTGCTTCATTCACTTCATATAATCCCAAGTTACTGCTACCAGTAATATTTAACAGTACTCCTTTTGAGCCATCAATCGATGCCTCAAGTAACGGACTTTCAACTGCCATCTTTGCAGCCACAACTGCCCGGTTCTCTCCGGAAGCAATTCCGATACCCATCAGTGCTGAACCGGCATCGCACATGATCGTTTTAACATCGGCAAAATCAACATTGATCAAACCGGTAATTGTTATCAAATCAGAGATACCTTGAACACCCTGTCTTAACACATCATCTGCAATCCGGAATGCTTCAAGCATAGGGGTTTTCTTGTCAACGATCTGTAATAACCGTTCATTCGGGATTGTAATCAGAGTATCAACATTATCCTTTAAAACCGCTACCCCTTTTTCGGCCTGGGTCATTCTGACCCTGCCTTCAAACATAAACGGCTTAGTTACCACTCCAACGGTTAATGCGCCACTTTCCTTAGCAATCTGGGCAACAACCGGCGCGGCACCTGTTCCGGTTCCACCACCCATACCGGCAGTAACAAAAACCATATCTGCACCTTGAAGGATTCCAGCCAGTTCTTCTTTACTCTCCATAGCAGCCTGATAACCGATTTCCGGATTGGCCCCGGCTCCTAATCCTCTGGTTAATAAATCACCAATTCTTAATCTTATATCAGCATTTGAACGATCCAAAGCTTGTCCGTCCGTATTAATTGCGATAAATTCGACTCCTTGGATTTTAGCTTCAATCATCCGGTTGACAGCATTGGTACCTCCACCACCAACTCCGACCACCTTGATGGAAGCAAATTGTTGATTGGCAACATCAAATTCAAGCATATAATGCGCTCCTCCTGTAACCTCATGTTACTTGACTAGTCCTAAAAAGCTTTAGAAAAATATGGCACTCAAAGTGTATATAATTCTGCATAAGGACTGATTTAACCTGCATGATAATGAAAATATTTTGTTACAAAACTACCCCGTCATCTCATCGTTTGATGATCGTCGGCAGATGCGGCTTACGAATATCGATCGTTTGGATTGCTTCCAAATTCATCTGGGCTAGAATCGAACGAAGATTGGTAATCTTCCTTCCTATCTCCTGCATATTACCAAGCTCTACCTTGATTATTTCGGCTGTAGCTTGATTTTTGATATACATTAAATAATTTTCAATATCAATTTGGAGCAACAAACTATAGAGTTTCTTATCAAGTAAATTTAAGATTGCAATGACTTCATCAATCTTATTTCCCGTTATTGGTAGTCCTAGCAGCGGTTCTTCAGGGTTTAAACCAATTACCAGTGGCAGTTTAATTGAATCCCGATTTGGCACTGCTCTAATAACAACTTTATCCGTTGCTACTACCAGATAATTACCGCGATAAGGAATTAAACATCGTGGGGTTCGCTCAATTACATTAATAATTAATTTATTGGGAAATTTAACACTGACTTCAGCGTTTCCGATTAGCGGGTTTTCTTTTAGCAGTTCGGTAATTTGCTCTTTATTGATCCGGTATGTGGATTGCCCCCGTCTGATTCCGGAAAACATAATTATTTCTTCCTGACTAAGGGTATTATTATTAGTTACAATTATTTCTTGAACATCAAAAAAACTGGAGTTTAAGATTACGATCACTAAAATTATCAAAAATATTGTTATAAATAATTTGATAAAGCTACTGCTATTATTTATTTCTTCATTTAATTCATTCGTTGCTGATTCAATCTTAATATCAAGATCACTTTCCATAGATGCACATTATTAACTCCTTTTATATAATCCAAGTACCAACTTAACTTCACCTAGGCCAATATTTAAACTACGGGCAATCTCTTCAGCAACCAATCCTCGTTCCGACAACTCTAAAATTTGCTGATGCCTTGGTTCTCTAAATTCCGGCTTTTCGGTTGCTGATTCGGTAAGATTGGTATCTGTCGTTTCAGGTATCAAAACAGTTGTTTCAGAATGTAAATCAATTTTTGTCTCTATGTTTTGTTGATTGGATTCAAAACTTTGATTCTTAACCGGCAATGATTTCTCAGGTTTTGAACTGTTGTTTTCAATTCCAATATTTTCTTGTAATTCTTCGATGATTGCCACTGCCAGATCTTCAAGTTCTTCAATCTCGGTCCGGATTTTACTCAGTCTTTTCTCCAGATTACGTCGCATTAAATAAAACAACAATAAAATAAAGGCAAAATTCAGTACCATTAGGAGTAAAAAACTACCTTTCCCCACTAAATTCGCCTCCATTTAGCTCAGACCTTAACATCTATATGATTACCCCGTTGTTCATCAAGCTTTTTCGGTTTAGTTGTTTCTTCCGCTTTTTCTTTACTATCCTCGTTCTTTTGAAGAGTGCGCCGGTATTTCAACTGCCGTTTACGTCCTTCATTAGATTCATTATTGCGAATTTGATTGTTTCGGATGGTTGCTTCATTCTTTGGCACCTGATTTTGGCGTGTTTGAACCTGCTGCAACAGTTCCTTTGAGAATTGTTGCTGTTCAACCACTGTCCGATTATTCTGCAATTCCTGAATTCGCTGCACATTTAAAGAATGGGGAAGCATTGATTGAAGATCGATTGGCTTTAACATTTGAATCCTCCTCCCTATCATTTATAGGGTTGGATTTGAATTTCCCCATCACTGTATTGCAATATCAAAAACTTCATCTCATCTTTGATTATTGAAGTTGCCTTGCCAATACTGATTCGGACACCGGGAAAAATTGTATCTTTCACTTTAACCCGGGCCTTTTCTTTTGAAAGCACGACCATATCTTCCAATATCGCTTTACGTCGCGCCTCCGCCTCCGCTATCTGTCCTTTAAGAACATATGATGTTTTGACGAGGGTTTGTTTCATCTCCTGTTTATCTGGTGGCAGATAAGGGAGACGTTCCAACATCGATAAGGCTTTTTCAACCTTATCCGAATCAAGCTTTAAATTATGAATCTTGGTTTCCAACTCTTGATACTCAATCTTTGTTTTGGGTTTGACTCCTACTTCCAGTTCGGTTACTGTCCCAAATTTAGAACCGATTACTTTCGCTGCAATTTCATCACCGGCACGAAGCACTCCGCCAACGATCAACCCTTTTCCCAGATCAACAATGATCTTTTGATCCGCGTTAACCTGACAATGCATGATTGCTTCTTTAACCACAACACTACCGCCACAGGTGAGCGTAGCATGTTCAATATATTTAGCGGTGAGATTTCCGCCGCAATAGATTTCCGATTTATCCAGCCCGGAAACACCGCCATAGATGGTTATGTTCCCTCCAGCTTTAATATCGGCAGCTTCAACCGTTCCATGAATAGTAATATCACCATCAGCTTCAACTTTAAAACCACTGTCAACATTACCACGGACAATTACGCTGCCTAAAAACGAAATATTCCCTGATTTAAAATTTACATCGCCATTAACTTCATGAATCGGATAAACATTTAACTTGTTTAACGAGAATGATGGCTCTCCATCAATTTTGGAAATCACTTTAAGATTCTGTTCATCCCAAGTAACATTATTTCCTAATTGAATAATTTTATCTTTACCCCGGACCGGAGCTAACTGACGGCCATGAACATTGTATCCGGGTTCACCCGCAGTAGCCGGGATCTTTTCCAGCAAGACTTGTCCGGTCCTCACATTCTCAACGGTATTGATGTTACGGTAGTCAACCCTTCCAAACTGATCCTCCTGAAACGGAGTATCAGCGTCACCCGAACCAAATAAAAACTTTAGTTCCGCATCTTTTCCCGGTATTGGAGCTTTACCCTTCGCTATCAAATAAGGTTCGGTACTACGGGTCCGAATAGCTTCTTCAACAGCGCCATCAATAATTCCAAAGACAACATTCTCGGACTGCAGCACCAATAATGCGTCTTCTTTGGTTGGCCATTTCCCATCACCTACAGGAGGCTCAAGCACCAAATAAGCCTCCATTCGATCTGCAGAAATTTGCACCCGCACCTTGCCATCTTTAATAAGAAGTTCATTGGAACCTTGTTCAGGCATACTATACCTCCGTTGTTGATTTATGCCATCTGTTTAAACGTCCCCGTAATCTAAAGATTGCTTTGGTATGTATCTGCGATACACGTGATTCGGAGATCTCCATGATTTCACCAATTTCTTTCAAAGTCAATCCTTCATAATAATAAAGCACTACTACCATTCGTTCCCGTTCCGGCAAACAGTCAATTGCATTCCCTAAAGTAGTCCTGATCTCCTCTAATTCAACATGTAATAATGGATCTTTACTATCATCATTGCGGATCAAGTCTAAAACCCTTACTGAGTCTTCTTCGTTGGAATTAATTGTCCATAATTCATCTAAAGAGCTTAAGGTTGTACAACTTACTTCTGACAGCAGTTGATAAAACTCATGCAAACTGACATCAAGCGCCTCACTGATCTCCTGATCAGTCGCTGAACGTCCTAATTTATTCTCCAAATCGGCACAGGTCCGTTCCAACTCACGTGCTTTTTGCCGGACCGAACGGGGAACCCAATCATTGCTTCGCAACCCGTCTAAAATCGCTCCCCGAATCCTGGCAATTGCATATGTTTCAAATTTGATATTCCGGGTTGGATCGAATTTTTCAATCGCATCCATTAAACCAAATACTCCATGACTGACCAAGTCATCAAATTCAACATTAGCAGGAAAACCGATTGCGAGACGACCTGCAACATACTTTACCAATGGAGCATAACGAAGTATTATAGCTTCTCTTGCGGCCGGAGACTTCGTAGCTAAATAATTTTGCCATAACACATCTTCTGTTTGAATAGTTTTGCCGACTGACATGGCTAACCTCCTAGTTTATTACCCTCCATTGGTCAAAATAATTCATCCTTGAACTCATATGTTGTTATATAGGAACAGAAACTTTTTAAATCAAAATTAATGATCAATAAGTTATTAAATCTCAGCCACTCCTTGGTTGATTGTCTTAACATAGACAATCCCGGTTGCTAAATCAAACAAAACACTACGACCACAATTTCCACCAACATCTTTAGCTATAATATTAATACCTTCTTGTTTACAGATCCTTTCAATTATTTCTACATTTCTTGCCCCTATATTCAAAACATTCTCGCGGGTTTTAAATGAAAACATATGAGCGCCGCCAGCAATTTTTATATGAATATTTCTGCGCAAACTACCCAATTTCCCCATCTCATCAAGCAACATTGGAACAGCAGTATCAGCAAATTTTGCCGGATTTTTTACCTCTTTGGCAATGGTACTGTCAGGCAACATCACATGAGCTAAACCACCTGTTTTATTTTCAAAATCATAAACACAGATTGCAACACAGGATCCTAAACCTATTGTCGCCAATTTCTCAGGGGTCTTAGCAACTTTATAATCTGCCATACCAATTTGAATTGCGTTAATAAACATCACTCAACTCCAAGAGCCTCTAAAATTACCTCTAAAGCCCCAGGGTCCGGAATCAAGAAGAAATCCCCATCTAATTGCTGGGTAGTGGTACTAAACCGAGTTTCAATTAACAAAGCATATTCTCCCAGCATTCCTAAGTCTAGTAGTGCGGAATTAATGATCGCTCCGGCCATATCACATGAATAGGCAGGAACCGAAGAAAGCATTGTCAGATTAGTTAATTTGGTAAGAGCATTCAAATAAGCTCCGGTCATGATATTACTGATCTCTTCTAATACTGATTGTTCGTAATCTTGATAATGCTCCATTTCGAGTAAATTACTGTCAGCCACCATATTGACTAATTTTTGAGCATCACCGTTTTTAAAGATATACATTAATTTACCAGGAGCATCACCGAAGACCTTCATATAAATTCCTACTACAAGTTCTTCTGCGCCACCGAGATAATTACTGACTTCCTCCAAAGGTAAGATTTTAACATTGGGAACAGTCATCTCAATTTTATCCAGTAATAATTGAGATAATGCTGTAGCAGCATGCCCAGAACCAATATTTCCAATCTCTTTTAAAACATCCAATTGAGTCGAATTAAGGTCTTCAATCTTCATTTTGGCCCCCTGGTAACTAATTTTAAGTATTAAGCATTCATATTCATCTCTTTTAATTCTTTAGCTTCCTCAGCTGATAATGCCCGGTCTAAATTCAAAATGATGATCAGACGGTCATTCGTCTTGGCAACGCCATTGATATACACAGCATCGACACCTTTAGTGATCTTCGGTGCTTCTTCAACATCAGCAGCATCGATCCGTAAAACTTCAGAAACAGAATCAACCATCATCCCAACCTGACTGTTATTAATCTCTACAATGATAACCCTGGTATCATAACCCAACGGTCGTGTTGTAAGGCCAAACCGTTTCCGGAGATCAACAATGGGAATGATATCACCGCGGAGATTGATTACTCCCTCAACAAATACCGGCGCTTTCGGTACCCTGGTAATCTCCTGATCCAGTTTTTCAATGATCTTCACTTGGAGAATATCTACTCCAAACTCCTCTTCACCAAGTTTAAAAATTAACAACTGTTTTGAATCTTCAACCTTTTTATTATTGTCACCCATCTAACTGACTACCTCCTTCTTACCAGAATCCATAAAGGTATCCTATTTTAATAAAATTGCCCAAATTCAACTTAAGTATTGTTCTAAACCACAATTTAAGCTACTGCCCGAATGTCAATGATCAATGCGACCTTTCCATTACCTAAGATCGTAGCTCCGGCAATCCCCTTTACTGTTCCCAGATAATCTCCTAAGGACTTAATTACGACATCCTGTTGTTTCATTAAACCGTCAACTACGCAACCTACTAACCGGTCACCAGTTTTTAAGACAACAACATCAAGTTCCTCAAAACTCTCATTGAGAGCGCCTGGAGTATCAAGGACATGTTGGAGCCGGATCAAAGGCACTATTTCACCACGAAGCGTAAATACATCTTGTTGGCGCACCTGTTTGATATCCTTCTTATTGATACTGATAATCTGATCAATATATCCAGAAGGTATCGCATAAACTTCATTTCCCAATTGCACCATTAAAGTTTGGATAATTGCTAACGTTAACGGCAATCTGATTTCGATCGTCGTGCCTTCGCCAAACTTGGAGTTAATTTTAATAAAACCACCCAGTGCGTTTACTTTGGTTTTGACAACATCCATCCCAACACCGCGGCCGGATACTTCGGTAATTTGTTTGGCAGTTGAAAAACCAGGCAGGAAAGTAAATTCCAAAATCTCTTCATCTTTCATCAATGCTAAAGCTTCTCTTGAAACCAAACCTTGACTTACTGCCTTCTCCTTTACTCGTTCAATATCAAAGCCACGACCATCATCAATAATTTTAATTACTACTCCATTACCTTCCTGATAGGCTTTTAAGATTATTTTACCTTTCTCAGGTTTATTTTTTTGAAGGCGTTCTTCGGCTGACTCAATACCATGATCGGCTGCATTTCTGATGATATGCACCAAAGGATCGCCAATTTCATCAATAACCGTACGGTCCAGTTCAGTCTCTCCGCCATAGATTTCCAGATCGATTTCTTTCTTCAATTCGCGCGATAAATCACGAATCAAGCGGGGAAATCTTGAAAAAACCGTCTCGACGGGCACCATTCTGGCTTTAAAAACATTATCCCGCAGTTCTAAGGTCAATCTTCCTACTTGTTCCAACACTTCATCAAGCTGTTTATTTTGAATGGCAGCACTGATTGATTCCAACCGCGAACGGCTGATAACCAACTCTGCAACCAAGTTCATTAGAACATCTAACTTTTTAATATCCACCCGGACTGTTTGAACACTGCTGATCTTCGACCGATCTTCACTCTCTACAGTCTGAATTCGCTTCTCGATTGGAATATTATTCAATTCAATCTCTTCACAAACTACCTTCTCTACTTCAACAATATTGGAGATTGGATTAACAATTTCCTCAACGGCACTTGACGAAAGCACACCCAAGACAAACCGAAAATCAAATTTCTCATCTTCTAAATCTTTCAAAGTAGGTGCACTTTTTACAATAATACCAAACTTTTCGATCTCCCGTAAAACCATAAAGACACGGACACCTTTTAACAGACAGTTCTCAGAAAGGGTTACCTCAATATGATACAGTTTGGTCCCCTCTTTTAGAGCTTGTACGATTGGCTCCTTTTCTATTTCAGTATAACGTAACTGCAGATTAGTCCTTCGCTCCGGTTGCGCGGAAATAGGAGTAGGCTGCATAACGGTTAATGCTCTTAATGACTGAACAATACCGTTAATTTCGATATCTTCTTCTTTGCCACTGGCAATGCTGTTGGCCAAGGATTCCAGCAGATCAACCGCTTCAAATAAAATATTAACAATTTCCGGGGTAACATTTACTTCCTTAGAACGGAGTTTGCTTAAAACATCTTCCATTGCATGGGTCAGGTTGGCCATCTTGTTAAAACCCATTGTTGCAGAAGCGCCTTTTAAGGTATGCGCTGCCCTAAATATTTGGTCAAGTAAGGATGAATTATCCGGATTATGTTCTAGTTCCAATAATACTTGGTTTAATGTCTGAAGGTGTTCTCGACATTCATCCATAAACACATTTAAGTATTGGGATATATCCATCATCGCACCTCCTATGATTAAAAATTAGACTTATTATTACTAATTCCTGCATACATTTAATAAAATCTAACAGCTTAATCTTTTTTTGCTTGATATTTCAGCTTTTTCTGCTTAAATTAGTTAAAATTCCCTCCAAAGAGACGTTGGAAAAACGTCTGGGTCCCGATATTATTGGCAGAACGGTTCATCAAGTTCTTGGCCACCTGGGTCACTTGTTGCGCTGCCACTGAACGCGGTTTGCCAATCAAAAACGGTTGTTGTTCTTTAACTGCTTTTGAAACTTGATTATCAAATGGAATAAAACCGATGTTAATCAATTCGATCCCCAAGAACTTATTGCAGACGGCTTGCAGGCGTTCAACTACCTGTTGCCCTTCATCTTCATCTTTAACCATATTGACCACTAACCAAATCGGAGTCTTCGGATTTGAATTAGCAATCACTTTAATAACACCATAAGCATCAGTAATCGCTGTCGGTTCGGGTGTTGTAACAACAATTGCTTCACCGGCAGCTAAAACAAATTTAAGTACATTCCGGGAAATTCCGGCTCCGGTATCCACAATCATTATATCGGTATCTTTCTCAATATCATTTAACTGCTTCAAGCAAAAATCGATGCTTCGATCGGATAAATTAGCCATTTTATAGTCAGCTGAACCACTCGCAATAATCCGTAAACCTAAAGGCCCAACAGTAATAATCTCATTGATGTTGCATTGACCGGTTATTACCTGGCCCAAATTATAGCGAGGTACCAATCCTAACATCACATCAACATTAGCCAGTCCTAAGTCGGCATCTACCAAAAGCACTCTTGAACCTAATTTGATCAGAGCCAGACTTAAGTTTACTGCTAAATTTGTTTTTCCAACTCCGCCTTTCCCACTGGTAATTGCAATAACCCGCGAGGAGTTGGTTGTTTTATTTCTTTTTACAATTTCTCTAAGACGTTCTGCTTGATCAACCATGTTGTGACTCCTCAAATAAGCGAGCAATTAATTTATCTGGAGTTGCTACCTCAATATCATCCGGAACATTCTGTCCGACAGTTAAATACGATATTGGCCGTTTAACTTTCCAGGCCAATCCGGTTATTGGACCTAAACAACTTGTTTCGTCTAATTTGGTAAAAACCAAATGAGTATAGGCAATTCGGGCAAATTTTTCTTCAATATTGATCATGTCACGTAATTGCGTCGTCGCACTGATCACTAATAAAATTTGATTAATATCAGCATGACTGACAAATTTTCTTAACTCCTCCATCATCTTTTGATTATGCGGACTCCGGCCGGCAGTATCAATCATAATCAGATCACATTCATGCAGATTTTTGATTGCCTGATTCATGTCTGCCGGAGTATAGACTACTTCTACCGGTAAATTCATAATATCGCCATAAGTTTTTAAATGTTCAACCGCCGCAATTCGATAAGTATCAATGGTAATTAAACCAACCTTTCTTTTCTCAAACAAACTATAATTGGCGGCAAGCTTAGCAATCGTCGTCGTTTTACCAACACCGGTCGGACCGATCAGTGCAATTATCTCCTGTTTACTGCCATCAGCTTTAATTGGTTCCGAAAACATAATATTGGCTTCCAATAGTTGGCGGCAATAATTTAATCGTTCCTGAAGCGGAACATTATCATTTAAAAACTTCTCCGGCATCTGCTCAATTAGGTATTCAACCAATTCAGGAATGATCCCCAAATTTAACAGTCGGTCTTCCAGTTCCGCAACTATTGGATCTTTGGTTGCCGACGCAACTACAAGCGGTTTAGTTGCTACTTGCCGAATTAAGTCCTTCATTTCAGCAATCTCATCGCGTAACGATTTGAACTCTTCCTGACTCACTGCAGTTTTATTTGGAACTGTCAAAACTGAAGGAGCTGCTTTAGTAGGGGTTATAACCGCAGATGACTCTAGTGAATCAGCCAGTGGGGCTTCCAATGAAGGTGAGCCTGACGAGACAGTCTTTAATCCCGCCGCGGATGCTGCCACTGCAGCTTCGGCCTTCGCTAACATGGGTCCACTGGTAACCTCCGACTCAGTGATCGTTGCAGCCCCACCTGCCACTGTGGTTTTTTCTTTCTTTACAGGCGGATTTTTCGATTTCGATTCATCATCAACCGCAGCAATCACTTCTACCCGCCGTTGACTAAATAACCCTAAAAAACCGCCTTCTTTAAAAGGTTTTGTATGTAAGATTATTGCATTACGGCCTAAATCGCTTTTCACTCGGGCAATTGCTTCCTGGATCGAATCGGCAACATATCGTTTGACCCTCATAGTTCTATTTCCACCACCCCAATAGAGTGTACTTCCGCTTCAGGAATAATCTCATTATAAGATAAAATGATTAATTTGGTTGAAATTCTTTCTGTAATCCGCCGAAATGTTAAACGAATTGTCGGTGAGGTTAAAATCACTGGTTGATAACCCATCGAAGTTGTCTGTTGAATTATCTCTCCCAATTTATCATAAATTGCTTGAATAATTCGCGGATCCATCGAATAACCCATCATTTCTTTGGCTTCTTGCTGGACCTTTCCCAAATATTGTTCTAAAGTCGGATGTAAAGTAATCACCCGGACTGCACCATCATCTGACTGAACCATCTTCGTAATCTGTCTTGCCAAAGCCTGACGCACAAATTCAGTTAACAGATCAATGTCTTTGGTCATCGGCGCATAATCAGCCAACGTTTCTAAAATCGCTACCAGATTACGAATGGCAATTCCTTCTTTTAACAGATTTGCTAATACTTTTTGGATCTCACCAATCGTCATTAAATTAGGGATTAACTCCGAGACTACTACATTATAATCTTCTTTAATGTTATTGATCAATGACTGAACTTCCTGGCGTCCTAACAACTCATACGCTCTGCTCTTAATCACTTCAGTGAGGTGAGTTGCCAGAATTGATGGCGGATCAACTACGGTATAACCAGCAATCTCCGCTTCATCGCGTTGGTTTTCAGTTATCCAGATCGCCGGCAATCCAAACGCCGGTTCAACCGTAGGAATACCCTCAAGCGGTTGGACAACAATCCCTGGATCCATTGCTAAATAGTAGTTCGTGAGGATCTCCCCTTTGGCAACATCAATCCCTTTAATCTTGATCACATATGTATTCGGTTCCAATTGCATATTATCGCGAATTCGGATCGGTGGTAAAACCATTCCTAATTCCAAAGCGGTCTGACGTCTGATCAGGGTAACCCGCTCAAATAAATCTCCGCCTTGTGACGGATCCACTAACGGAATCAAACGATAACCAATCTCTAATTCCATCGGTTCAACCTGGAGTAAAGTTGCAACATTCTCCGGTCTCTTAACCTCTTCCTCAACCGGTTGTTCCTGCTCGGCGACAAGTTCATCAGTGATTTGAACCTGTTTCAAACTATAAGCTAAAAAGCCAACAATACCAGCCAACAAAAAGAAGGGAATCTTCGGCATACCAGGTATTATCCCAAAAAAAGCAACCGCAATTGCAACAATCCAGAATACTTTAGGATAAGCAAGCAACTGTTTGGTTACATCGGTTCCTAAATTATCTTCCGAAGCCGATCGGGTTACCAAAATACCGGTAGCTGTTGAGATCAATAACGCCGGGACCTGACTGACCAATCCGTCACCGATTGTCAATAAAGCATATACTTTCAATGCTTCTAAGGGATCGGTAAACCCTTTTTGGAGGTAACCAATTGCAAAACCACCAATCAAATTGATTACGGTAATTAAGATTCCGGCAATGGCGTCACCTTTAACAAACTTACTGGCTCCATCCATTGCTCCGTAAAAATCCGCTTCCCGTTCAACTTCACGTCTTCTGCTTCGGGCTTCAGTCTCATTAATTAATCCGGCATTCAGGTCGGCATCGATACTCATCTGCTTACCAGGCATTGCGTCTAAAACAAACCTGGCAGCAACTTCAGCGACCCGCTCCGACCCTTTGGTAATAACCATAAACTGAATGATTGTTAAAATAACAAACATTACAAAACCAACGATATAGTTATTACCGGCCACAACTGACCCAAATGCATGAATAACCGCGCCTGCTTGCCCTTCCAGCAAAATTAACCTGGTTGATGAAACATTCAATGCTAACCGGAATAAGGTTGTTACCAATAACAATGACGGAAAAACCGAAAATTCCAAGCTTTTACGGACATGCATCGTTAATAATAGGATCGAGAATCCGATGCAAATATTAAGACTTAAAAAGACATCCAAGATCCAGGATGGTAATGGTACCAAAAACATCACCAGTACCAATACAATAATCGCTACTACCGATAATTCGCCACTTTTTAAAAATTGGTTTGATAAAACAGTATTATTTGCTCCAACCATATTTCTCTCCCTGTCATATTCATTTATCGGTAAATTTTTGCGAAGATTAAATAAAAATCTACAATTAATCCTTAATTATTAATTGGAAAAATCAGCCTGATGCCCGTTGTTGCCGTAACCGATAAACAAACGCCAGTACTTCGGCAACTGCTTGGAAAAGTTTGGCCGGTACCTCTTCGCCAATATCAACCGTTTTAAATAAAGTTTGTGCCAAAGGTTTGTTTTCAACGGTAACAATATCATGTTCCTTAGCAATCTCTTTAATCTTTGCCGCCACATAGCCTTCACCTTTAGCAATAACAACCGGCGCTGCCATACTTAACGGATCATACTTTAAAGCTACTGCAAAGTGAGTCGGGTTGGTTATAACAACATCTGCTTTTGGAACTTCCTGCATCATCCGGCGAGCTGCCATTTGGCGCTGCCGCTGCTTAATCTTCGCTTTAACCTGGGGATCGCCTTCCATCTGCTTAAACTCATCTTTGATCTCTTTTTTGGTCATCCGCAAGCTCTTGTTATATTCCCAGCGTTGATAAGCATAATCAAAAACCGCCAGTATCAGTAAGAAGACACAGATCTTCATTGTGACCTGATACAGAATACTCCAAACATCGAGCGCCGCTTTGAATGGCGACTGCCGGATTGATAATATTAAAACCGAATACCTTGCTTTAATTGTCGAATAAGCAACATATGAAACGATTATTAATTTAATTGATGCTTTAACTAATTCAACCAAACTCCGCGGGCTCAAAATCCGCTTAAATCCTGAAAAAAGATTGATCCTTCCAAATTGGGGTTTTAACGGTTCCAGTGTAAATAATACTCCAACCTGCGCATAATTAACGATCAGTCCAAAGAGCATCGCTCCTAAACCTAATGGTAAAAAGATTTTACCATAAAACAAAAGATGTTGAAATGAAAGCTCCTTTAAAGCATTGACGGTTAACTCCCGGTTAAGCTGAGCAGGTGATAAGGTATCTTTAAAATAATCAACAAATTGAAAATAAAACCAACTTCCCAAAGAATTAAGGATTATAAATAACCCTAATAATACAACAACCGAGTTCAATTCAACACTTTTAGCTACTTGCCCTTTCTTACGGGCTTCAGTTTTCCGTCTTGGCGTAGCTTCCTCGGTCTTGTCGGAATCTCCTTCCGCAAAGAATTGGAGATTAAACTGCAGTGAAACTTGGAGTTTTTCAATTTCAGTCTTATTATTCAAAATAAATTGATTATCATTATTATCAATAACCTGTCCGCACATGATTGTTCCACTCATTTAACATATAAATTCTGCAACATCAGCCGTAACATTCGGTATGTATCCCCTGAATTGGCAAAACTCTGTTCAATCAAGAACACATATGTTGGTAAAAAAACAATAATAATAAAAATACCTAACAAAATCTTCACCGGAAAACCTACGATAAACACATTAATCTGCGGGATCAGTTTGGAAATCACCCCTAAAGCAACATCAGCCAAAAAGATGCTGCCGATTAGTGGAATCCCGATTTTAAACCCAAGATAAAACATCCCTGAAAATGCTTGCAGAAAGACTCCGACCGCTTCTTTCCTGAGAAAAAACATTCCTGGTTTAATCAGTTCATAACTGCGGATCAATGCCATAATCACTGAATGATGACCATTGATTGCCAAGAAGATCAAACAGGCAAAAATATAATTAAAATGCCCCATTAACGGCATCTCCGTCCCCGATTGCGGATCAATGATATTGACCATTCCAAAACCCATTGGGACATCAAAGAAGTACCCTGCCAACTGAAAAGCATACATTGGAAGATTGATCATCAAACCAATGATGATTCCGGTTAAGACTTCCTGAATCAAAGTAACAACTGCCATCCAAAAGCTGAATTTCTCGAGGTCCAAATCACTACTAACATAAGCCGCCGTGGTTGCTGCCAATACACCGGCCAATAAGGCTTTAACCTGCATCGGAATACTCCGGCTTTGAAATACCGGTGCGGCAACTATCAGTCCCGAAGCTCTGGCAAAACTAAGTAAAAATTGGGTTATATTCACGCCCAGAATGGCTTCAACATTCATCTTATCTGCACCTGTGTAATAAGTTTAATTATTTATTAACGAATGAAAGTAAATTGGTTTAAATTGGCCAGGATTTTATCAGCAAATGAAATTAATGTATGTAACATCCATGGCCCAAAGATCACCATTGAAATCATTATTGCAACAATTTTCGGTATAAACGTAAGTGTCTGTTCATGGATTTGGGTTGTCGCCTGAAAAATACTGATAATTAGACCAACCAACAATCCAATTCCCAGCAATGGGGCAGAAACCATCATCACCGTCAATAACGCTTCTCGACCAACAGCAATTATAAATGTATCGGTCACTCTAATCAGCCCTTTCTCTTAATCCAAACCTTTTCTTAATTGAAGCTTAATATTAAAGAGCGTACTACCAGATGCCATCCGTCAACCATTACAAAAAGCAATATCTTAAAGGGTAAGGAGATCATTACCGGCGGTAACATCATCATTCCCATTGACATCAACGTACTGGCAACAATCATATCAATTACCAGAAATGGAATAAAGATCATAAAACCAAGCTGAAATGCAGTTTTTAACTCACTGATCACAAAGGCTGGAATCAATACCTGTGTCGGAATCTCATCTTTATTTTTAGGGTTCGGCAACTTTGAAGCCTGAATAAACAGTTTCAAATCCTTATTTCTGGTCTGTTTGAACATGAAATCGCGAATTGGAGCCGAGGCCTTAGTGAAAGCATCTTCTTGCGAAATCTGTCCATTTAAAAAAGGTTGCAACGCCTGATTATTAACTGCATCCCAAGTAGGAGCCATTGTAAAGAATGTCAGGAATAAAGCTAAACCAATCATCACCTGGTTAGGGGGCATTTGGTTGGTTCCAATTGCTGTTCGGGTAAATGAAAGAACAATCACAATTCGGACAAACGAGGTCGTCATAATTAAAATAGCCGGAGCTAATGACAGAACTGTCAAGATAATTAACATTTGCAAGCTTTGGGCTATCTCTAACGGCTTTTGAGCGGTATTGACTCCAATTTGAATTTGGGGTATCGGTATTGTCTGCGGCGCTGCCAGGGCAACTCCGCCAATCAATAATGGTATCAGTAATAAAAGCAGATAAAACAATCTTCGCAGGCTTTTTTTCTTCTGTTTCAACTTGTTTATCTTCTCCTTCGCCAAGATTTAATCGTTGCTAATCCTTGACGTAAACGTTCCTTTCCACTTGAATATTCAACACTTTCATCATTGGAACCATTTGCTCCCATTAATGGCGATAGAATATCTTTAAATGCCGTGGAGGTAAGCGAATTATTGATTGATTTCTCCAATTCCTTGTATAATTCCGGGTCAGGCAATTCTTTCAGTAAACTCAAACCATGCTCTGTTGCCCCAACCAACATAACATTTTTGTCCACTAATAATAGATAAAGATGGCGATTCGGTCCCAAACAGAGACTTTCGGCCACCTTAATGTGTTTCGCTTGGGCTATTCCATACTTTCCGGCTACCAATTTACTAACCCAATATGCTAAAAAAACTACAATTATTAAGGAAAACAAAGCCCAGATCCATTGCCCGCCAAATTCAGGCTTAGTATCTTCAACAATCTCATTTGTTGTGCCTGATGAAGCATATAAAGGCAATGCCAGTAACAGGAGGAACAAAACAACGACAATTGGGTAAAACCACAAAAATCGGTTGATTCTCCGCATCTATCCGCATCCTTTCAATGCAATTCTAACAAAACAAACTTTAGTTTCATTAGAACAATTCTATTTAATTTAACCGGTTTGTATTTCGACAACAATCTAGGCTAAAACTTTACGAACAGCTTCCAAGACCCGATCGGGCTGGAATGGTTTTACAACAAAGTCCCGCGCTCCGGCTTGGATCGCGTCAATTACCATTGCCTGTTGGCCCATAGCACTGCACATTATAATCAGGGCGTTAGGATTAATTTTACGGATCTCCCTAACAGCAGTTATTCCATCCATATCAGGCATGGTAATATCCATCGTTACTAAATCCGGATTCAGTTCTTTATATTTTTCAATTGCTTTAGCGCCGTCTTCAGCTTCACCGACGACGTCATAACCGCCTTTTCGCAAAATATCTTTAATCATCATTCTCATAAATGCCGCATCATCAACTACTAATACTCTATTACCCACTTGAAAATTCCCCCTTTAGTCTATTGAAGTGAATTTGCCCGTTCGATCTGACTAACAATATCTGTCACTTTAATACCGAAATTTTCATCAATAACTACTACCTCGCCTTTGGCAATTAATTTGCCGTTTACAAAGATATCAACCGGGTCACCTGCCAATTTGTCCAATTCAATAATCGAACCTAGTCCCAGTTCCAAAATATCTTTGATCTTCATTCGGGTACTGCCTAATTCAACTGTAACTTGTAATGGAACATCCAGAATAAGGCCAATGTTTCCCGGTTCCTTATTCAGACGATTATTACCAATCGAAGTGAATTGCGCCGGCTGAACCATAACCGGTGAACGCGGTTCATGATAAAATGTTGGTTCGTTTGCCGGAGCCGCTGCTTGTGGCGGCGGGACTTGCTCCCGATACTCAGGTTCCGGTTTTGGCGGAGCCGGTTGTGATTGCACTTTCGGGGGCGGCGCCGGTTGTACCGGTTGTTTTGCTTGTCCTAAAAGGGTATCGACTAATTCGATTGCAAAGCTATACGGTATCATCAGCATAACTTCGCTGTCGACTAAGCCTTCAATTTCCAGCTTAAAGGAGACTGTCGCCAAATATTCACCAGTCCCAATATTATGAAGGACTTGTTCTTCATTAGCAAAATCAACAATAGTTACTTTAGGAGGCTCAACATCAATTCGTTTTGAAAACAGAGTCGACAACGAAGTTGCTGCATTTCCGATCATCTGGTTCATCGCTTCACCAACTGCACTTAACTCCATCTGCGTTAATTCTTCTTTTGGGCTTTCACCACTGCCCCCCATCATTAAATCGGCAATAACTGCTGCATCCCTTAGTTTCATTATCAGGATATTACTACCATGTAACCCATTTTTATAATCAACTTCAATCAGCACATGTTGATTAGGATACTGCTCTTTAAGCTCCTTTTGCGTTGTTAAATAAACGGTTGGAGTAGTAATATCAACGCGTTTATTCAATAACCCCGATAAAGCCGTCGAAGCTGTTCCATAACTAATATTACCTATTTCACCTAAAGTGTCACGTTGTTCAGAAGTCAACTGAGGAATATTATCAATATCTTTTAATAAAGCATTAATCTCTTCCTGAGACAATATCTGACGATCCATTCTCTTCCTCTCCTTCATAAACAACTTGATTGATCTGAACTGCCATTCGGCTCCCTGACAGTCCGGGACTGGCATAAAATTTAACATTGTTACCAATATGCACTGCTAACGATTTATTCACCGGTTGTTCTAACTGAATCACATCGCCAACATTAATATTGAGTAATTCGCCAACAGTAATCCCTGCTCTGCCCAACTCCACGGTCACCCTTACCATCGCTTGTTCTAACCGCGATTGGAGCGAAGCAATACTTTTCTCAGTTGCATTTTTACTGGTCCTAGCAAACCAAAATTGTGCGTTCAGACGGCTAATAATCGGCTCTAACACCATAAATGGAAGACAGATATTCATCAATCCAAATGTTTCACCAATCCGAACATCTAAAGTAATTAGCACTATCATATCTGAAGGCGGAATAATCTGCGTAAATAACGGATTTAATTCGATACTTTCAAAATTAGGGTCCAAATCAATTACTACTTGCCAAGCTTCTTTAATGTTGCTTAGCATCTTTAAAATTACTCGTTTAATAACCGTTTGTTCAATATCGGTTAATTCACGAACCTTTTCAATGGTGCTACCTGCTCCACCCAATAAACGATCAATAATTGCAAAAGCAAGTTGTGGTGAGAATTCAAATACAAAATTTCCTTCCAATGGCTTTAAAGAAATAATGTTCATAACTGTAGGATTCGGTAATGATTTGGTAAACTCTTCATAAGTCAACTGATCGACAGAAGCCACTTGAACCCGCACCATGCTTCGTAAATATGTTGATAATGAAGTAGTCATCAATCTGGCAAGATTCTCGTGTAACATAACTAAAGTTCGCAATTGATCTTTGGAAAACTTATTGGGACGACGAAAATCATAAGGTTTAATCTTCTTCTTCTTCTCATCGCTGATAACTTCTTCAACTTTTAAACTACCTGATGATAGCGCATCTAGTAGAGAATCGATTTCTGATTGGGAAAGTACTTCAGCCACTACTAAACGCACCTCCTACTGTATTACAAATTCTTGAAAAAAAACATTTTTAATTTTACCAGTTGACAAAATTTCATTAATATCATTTATAATTTCTCTGCGTATGAGTTCTTTCCCTTCTTTTTCATTAATTTTATCTATTGTTTTCGAACTTAAAATATTTATCAATAGATCCCTAACTTGAGGAATGCGATTAGTCAATTCTTCGGCAACTTTTTTGTTACCAGCTTCTAAAGTCACATTAACTTTGAGATAATAATCCATGCTTCCTTGTTTGGCTAAATTAACAATAATATCATTTCCAATTGAAACTAATGGCCCTAATTCAACATTTTTTTTTGTACCGACGCCTAACTCGACATTTGGATGGCTTGAGCCGTCATTTCTCAAGGTTAAAAAGATTACTGTTCCCGCAATAACCACGGTAATCAAGAATGAAAATAGTCCAATTAAGACAACAGTTACAGTTGAATTTTTTGCTTTAGCTTCATTGTTTGTCACATTATCCTTAGCCATAAAGTCCTCCTGTCACTTTAGCAAAGATTGAATCATTTACTCTCCAACAATAATCTTGGGGCGACAATAATAATAATATCAACACGCCGGTTTCGGGCACGGTTTTCTTCATTATGGTTTTCAACTATCGGCCGATACTGACCATAAGCCGCTGATGAAATTAATTCCGGCTTGATCTTTGAGTTCTCAATCAAATAACGAACTACATTAATGGAACGAATCGCCGATAACTCCCAATTAGACGGAAACTTATAATTTTTAATCGGCAGATCGCAAGTATGACCTTCAACCCTGATTGGTAACTCATGCTCTTTTAAAATCGTTCCTACTTCATTCAAAATCGAATATGCTTCAATTAATATATCGGCTGATCCAATCCTAAAAAAGAGTCTTTCTTTAAAACTTAAAACAATTCCTTCATCAGTGGTACTGATTTCAACTTTTCCTTCCAGTCCTCTTTGACTAACCACTCTAGTCAGTTGCTCCAACAATCGGCGATAAACCAGATTTTCAGTAGTCTTATCACCAATATTCTGGACTGAAGCTCCATTGTTTAACACACCAACATTGCCGCCTAGTGCCCCTCTTAAAGAATTAACAATCTGAATATATTTCTGGGTATCGATCGTCGACGATGCATACAACATGACAAAAAAGGTCAATAATAATGTAACCATATCACCGTAAGTAGTCATCCACCCAGGTGCTCCACCTTTATTTTCAGGCGGTTTTCTCCTACGCAACTGAATTCACCCTCTCCCTCTCATCACCCACTTTAGTTTCTTGTTTGGCTTTGAGCGCATTACGTTGCGACGGTGATAGAAATGCAGTTAGTTTTTCTTCAACGATCCGTGGATTTTCCCCTGCTTGAATTGAAAGAATTCCTTCAATCATCAGTTGTTTTAAAAATTGTTCGTTGGAACTGCGAATCGCTAATTTCCCGGCAATTGGGGTACAGATTAAATTGGCAAATAACGCCCCATAAAATGTCGTAATCAAAGCTACCGCCATTGACGGCCCAATTTTGGATACATCCTCCAGATTGGCCAGCATCTGAATCAACCCAATAACCGTTCCAATCATCCCAAATCCCGGTGCTAACGCACCCCAGCTTTCAAAGAATGATTTGTTTGTCTGATGGCGTTCTTCCATAAACGATAATTCGATCTCCAAAATACTGCGGACTAATTCCGGATCGGTTCCGTCAACGATCAATTGAATCCCTTTCTTGAGAAATTCATCATCTGATTTTTGAACTTCATCTTCTAAAGCCAGTAAACCTTCGCGCCGGGCCTTTTTAGCGTATTCAACTATTTCTTCAAGAACCCGCTCAACATCAGATTCATCTTTCTTAAAAAGCAACATCATCGCTTTAAAGGCACCGATAAACTGGCTAAATTGATAGTTAACCAACAAAGCCATGGCCGAACCGCCAAACGTAATAAACATTGACGGATAGTCCACAAAGCCAAGCAAGGATCCATTTAGCATAATCCCGATTGCAACAACTATTAAACCGCCAACAACTCCAATAAGCGTTTCCATTTAATCACCTCAGGACACACCGTCATAGTCAGTGAAATTCCTATCACCGATTAATTTACGATACTCGATTATCTTTGCGACAATACTGTCAACCGAATCTTGAACCATTATCTTACGACCATTTGTAAAGGAAATAACCGTATCCGGAGTTGATTCAATCAATTCGATCAGATGAGGATTGATCATTATCTCTTCGCCACTTAACCGTCTTACCGGAATCATCGCTATCACCTCATCCCCATAAATAAATTAACATCTGATAAGGCTAATACTCTTATCAAATTAATTTTCCGTAGAGGTTCAAGATAGATGAACCCCTACGGAATACTTTCCTATCGTTTCAAATTAACCAGTTCCTGCAACATCTCATCAGAAGTAGTGATAATCCGCGAATTGGATTGGAATCCACGTTGGGTAACAATCATATCGGTAAACTCTTGCGACAGATCAACATTGGACATCTCAACCGCACCCGGTGTTACCAGTCCACGCCCGTTCTGTCCGGCTTGACCGATCTGTGGCGGACCGGAGTTACCGGAAACCTCAAACAAAGTATCACCGGAACGGATCAGTCCGGCCGGGTTGGTGAAATTAGCAATCGCCATCTGCGCTAAGGTCTTATTCATACCATTAGAGAAGACTCCAATGATCTGTCCGCTTTTGTCAATATTAAAACTCTGCAATTGACCCATTGGATAACCATTTTGGAATGGCGAATTGATCTCTGACGTATTGCTGGCAAACTGCGTTACCTTGCTGAAATCGGGGGTAATCACAATCGGTTCGGCGCCGGTCGGAGTAAAGCTGATGGTACTTCCAGGAGCAGCAATCAGATTACCGTTACTGGCAAAAGTCAAGACGCCGCTGCCAATAACGTTATTGGCAGCATCAGTAGTAACCCAGCTCCAATTATTAACATCTGTTTTGGTTACAGTTGTAACCAAGATATGGGAATTGCCTAACGAATCATAGACTTTAGTCGTGTTTACAATCGGTTTGGGGACATCAAAACTGCCAACGAATGAGTTGATACCTTCCCGATTAATAACTTGATAAGGTGGCTGATCAGCAGCGCGCGGCCCTAAAGTTACATCATAACCAGCAGCAGATGTTAGGACAATACTACCGCTACTGCCAGAGAAAGTGGTACCATCCCAAGTGAACGTCCCACCTGAACCTGAAGCAAGCTTTCCACCGCTGCTGACGTTAACAATATTCCAGGCGTAGTCATAACCACCAAGGCTGGTTACTTCATAATCAAAGGTGATCAGATTTCCCTGTTCATCTCTAACCGAGGTAGGATAGGTACCTGCCCCTGAAAAAGCTGCCCTTAAAGTCAGGTCTTCGGCGCTGTTTTTCGCTACTGAAAAGATTCCGCCACTGGCTTGACCGATTTGCGGCGGATTAATGGTAATCGGCAGCGCATTTGCCGCTCCGGATTGAACTTTAAAACTACTTCCGTAAATCGCAGCAACCGTTCCATCCAGATTGAGCCTGATAATACCACTGCCGGTTCCTGAAACGATCGAACCATTGGTAACAACTGTCGTATACTGGAATTCATTATAATTGGAAGTGGGTATTAGATTATAGGCTACCCGGACCGAGTTTCCGTTCTCATCGGTCAGAGTCATTTCAGAATAAGTAAGCTCCCCTAATGTTTGGGAATTCAAATTCCCTCCAAACTCAATTACGGAAGTAGCTACCGGATTAATTGTTTGACCAATCGGCAACCTAATATTCGTCAACGGACTATTAGGATTGATATTCCCTAAATCATCAGCCATCCAGCCTTGGACTACCAATCCGTTTGAAGGATTCACCAACCGTCCGTCACGTTCCATATTAAAGTTTCCGGCTCTGGTATAGTATTGGTTACCACCATCGCTCAAAATGAAAAATCCGTCACCCTGGATTGCCACATCACTGATTTTACCGGTATTTTGAAGATTACCTTGAGTATGAATAACATCAATCGTTGCAATATTGACACCCAATCCGACTTGGAGCGGGTTGATCCCGCCACGTTCACCTTGTGGTGCTGAAGCACCACGCAACATCTGGTTTAAAGTGTCCTGAAAACTAACACGACTGGATTTAAACCCAATTGTATTAACATTAGCAATATTATTACCGATTACGTCCATCCGTATTTGATGGTTGCGCAAACCGGATACTCCGGCAAACATTGAACGCATCATGATATTTACGACCTCCTTGTTATTGTTCCCGCTTCACTCATTCCGCGGGTCCAGAAGCTTCCTCGCAGTTAAGAGGTCCGGCTTCTTTAAGTCAATCCATAATTCGGTTTGAAATCAATTAACGATCACCGCACTGTCGATGTTGGTAAAAACATTCTCTTTCAGACTGTCACCGTCAACCGCCGTAATCACAGTCCGGTTTTTAATACTGACGATTAACGCTAAGTTATCCATCAAAATCAATGATTCTTTTGCACCTTTTGCTTCAGCCCGGTTCACCGCATCCTTCAGTTGACTTAATTCCTTATTCCCAAGCGAGATATTCCGGTCTTCAAGCCGTTTTAACGCATGTGCCGAAAATTTCACTTCACTTTGTTTCTGTAATTGTTCCTGAAACACCTGGGAAAAATCGGTACCATTAATATTACTTGGTTTATGGCTTTTTTGATCGACTCTTGGTGTTACCGGACCGATCTGGGGTGGCCTAATAAAGATCTTGTCGTTCATAGTGCCTCCTCATCAGTTATGACATTGAAAATATCATTCAGTGTAATCGTTCTTCCATTACTGGTAGTCAGCTTGATCACACCATCTACGAGGGCAATTGATTCGATCTTTACTTTTTCCAATCCTACGGTCTCCCCGTTACCGGCGTATTGTCTCGCCAATACCGTCTGTCCAACATAACTCATCGCTTCCTGCAATAAACCTTCCGCACCCAATACTGCCTGGACATCACTCATCTTAATCTGGAAACCGTCATCTAAAGTGAGATACATCTCCCCACTGATTTGGGAAACGGAAGTAACCCTGCCAAAGATCAATTCGGACATACCATTATCATAGATTACGGCTTTGACATTTTGTCCAATCATCGCTGTCGCCTGTTGAAAACTGGAGGCTTTGACCAAGTTTTGCATCTGCTCCAACGAAGTAAACTGGGCCATTTGTGAGATAAACTCCTTATCTTCCATGGGATTTAGCGGGTCCTGGTTTTGTAACTGAGTCACCAACAACCGTAAGAAATCGTCTTTACCCAAGGAATCACCGGTATTTCTGGTTTTAGTCGTATTCATATATCCATTGGTCGTTGCCGCTGTAACCTGCATCTTTACACCTCCTTTCGGGATTAAGCATTAAGCAATTAAATCGATCTTTGAGTAGGATAACATTCTTTGTTTTTCCACTCCGGTTTCAAATATCTCTTCAATGGTATTGTTGTTTAATTTGATCCTTTGAAGCTCAAAGTTCTTTGATTGATCGGCAAAATGTTGTTGGAAGCTTTCTGCTCCGTTACCATCCTGACCGACCGAAACCATCAGATTTTCCACTTGAATCCCTTGTTCCTGAAGTGAATTTCTTAATTGGACCAGATTGGACTCCAAGATCTGTTTTACCTGATCTGATTCAGCGACGAATTTGGCTGTAACCAAGTGATTTTCTAAGGAGATCTTCAGTTGTAATTTTCCTAAATTATCTGGTTTAAGGCTGATCTCCATCTCACTGTTACCCTGACTAACCATTACCTTAGCTTTCTCAACGATCTGTGTAAAAAGCTCACTTTTTGATACCGGCAATTCGCCATCGTTCTCTTTGGTTGGTGAGATTAAATTAGTAACTTGACGTTGATTTAGTTCAGGTAATGTTATATTATCGACCTTACTAACCAAATTCTTTAAATCAACCTCTTCAAAAGGAATCTCCGGTTCCAATAGTTTCAGATTGCCATTAAGCTCTTCACTGCCAGCGTCTGTAGTTAATTGGTCAACCAACAGATCAAAAACCGTCTTATCATCTGACCCTTTCAAATCGCCTTTTGTTATGGCTGATTGCTTTACTTCATTGCTCAAAACATTACCATTAGTTGCAACTTGTCCAATAACCGGTTGTTCCAATGAATCTGGATTTAATTCACTCTCATTTGATACTAACTGATTATGATTAATCAAGTTTAACAAATTTGGTTGCAACGGTTGGGTTAACTGAACCGATAGTGGTTTTACCTTAACTACATCCAGTTTTACAGGAAAAACATCACTCATTCCCTTAGCAGGTTTATTCTCTTGAACATTAGCCAAAGAAGGTTGAGGATTTTCCACTGCCAACTCCATTGACTTTTTCGGCTCTGCTTGAGAAAGAAACAAACCCTGGGCTGCTTCATCCCCAAACACAATACTTTCTGCTTCAAAATTGGGAAGAATCTCCGCAGAAATATTGTTTGGCGTAACTGTTTCTAATACAAATGGCCGGTTTTCCGGTGTCGTAATCGCTGCCAACCTAACTTCAGGTTGAGTCACCAATTGTTCTTCATGATTATTATCGATAACGACATCGGTATTTAGATTAGTTTGCAGGCCAGCCATCATTTGCGCAATCAGCACTGGATTGAGAGTTTGATCTGCTGCCAAATTTGCTAATGGCAGTGGTAACTCCGTATTGTCATGCTCAACTGGTTCTGACTGTGGTTTTTCTACAGACAGCTCGGTTGGCAATTCCCGATCCGGCGAACCGTTTACCGAAGCAAAAATTTGTTGGAATGACGCACCTTTGGAGTTTGTAGGTTTTGATTTTAAAGCAGAATTACCACCAACTGATTCAAGGTTGAGCGCTGGTAATATTGCGATATCTTTCATTTATTCACCTCCTTCCGTTTTTTTGTAAAAAAAGCAATCGTAATGCTTTCAATTTTAATTATCGGAAGGAACCTGAAGTTAGATTATATGAAAATTCCGATCATTATTTGGGGATTAATGATCGGAGTTGATGATAGATATTTAATTTAATGCTTCAAAAGATAATTGACGAATTTCAGTTCTTGGTAAAAAAGAAAACGCCGCTTTTTGATGATGATCAAAAGCGGTGTAAATTTTCTGGTATAACATTATTACACAAATCTTATTTCCTTTTCAATTCTTTACCTTTCTCAAGCTCTTTTTATCTACTAAGCCAAATGCTTTAACTCCAATAATGATTAATAATAAAGCAAATATGAACGCAACCATTAAACCCATTATAACGATATAGTCCTTTGCAAGGAGAGACAAGACCAATAAAGGTAATAATCCTATTGATTGACCTTATATCAATAAAATAGACACCTAAAACGGCGGATATTTCATCTTTTCATAAATATACTTTGCTTTACGCAACGTTCCGTTTTTTATTTGGTGAAACATATTCAATTGTTGAATGTAGTCGATCTCTATTGTAAAA
>JAKPCT010000173.1 GCA_029553165.1 Bacillota bacterium | reverse complement strand
GTTCCCGAAAGTAATGAACGTGAATCAATAATTGATGTACCGTGGATGGCAGGGTAAACAATTACTACATTTTTATCGGAGATTATTTGGCTAGTGAATATCAGAGTGTTTTGGATATCGCTATTGTAAGCAATAGTTCCTTTGCGTGCCGATATTATAATTCCTAGAGCGTTACTATCAATACTTTTCAGGTGGTTAAAACCTTCCTCCCATTTTCGTATTTCCTTTACGGTTGGTTTTAGCTTGCTGAATGTAGGAGGAAGTTCTGCTATAACATTCTCGGTATGAATTTTATCAACAATGATGGTAACCTGTTGACGTGTTTTTTTAATAATCCTCTCAAGGCTTTTCATGTAGTTCTTAAAATCGGGGTCAAACTCAGCATTCCTAGGGATTAAAATATGCACCTGCGAAATTTGAGCAATTGATTGCTTAAGGCTGCAAATGTAAACGGGTTGTTTTACATCGGCTAAAACCCCTTCGAGTATTGTCCCAAAAATCCATCGGCGCGATGAAACGTATTTCCCCGACCATCCCATAATAATTTTAGAAGCAAGCATTTCCTTGGCGGCCCTCACTATGCCTGATGAAATGTTGACATCAACCCGAATAGCCCATTCGGTTTCTATTCCAAAGCTATGGCTAATATCTTCTGCTTTAGCTGCCAAGTAATTAACTTTAGGAATTTCATCCTCGTCTTTTACTACCTTTAGTAAGGTGATGGGGGTCTTTTTTGTCCGATCGTTTACATGCCCTGCAAACTCAATTAGGTACTCAATGTTTGCCGGATTTGCCACCGGAATCAATACTTTTTCAGTATCGTATGGTTTAAAACTTACAGCCGGAAAGGCTATGGCATAGTTCCTTGCAGCCCTTTCGGTTACCATTGCACTCACAACACACGAGGCAAAAATCACCACAATAGTGGCGTTCAACACATTAATATCCACAATACCAATCTTGTAACCAACCAGAATAATTGCTATGGTAGCGGCCGCGTGAGCGGTGCTCAAACCAAAAATTAGTTGCCGATCGAGTGTTTTTAGCTTAAATATTTTTTGAGTGAGGTATGCCGCCAACCATTTTGAGATTATGGCGAATGATATGAGAATTGCAGATAGTTCAAGCGATTCGTATCCGCTTACAAAAGCTTTTAGGTCAATTAGCATTCCAACGTAAAAAAGAAAGATAGGGATAAATAGGGCGTTTCCAATAAACTC
>JAKPCT010000164.1 GCA_029553165.1 Bacillota bacterium | reverse complement strand
AAAAAAGTTGTCCGGGTTATACTGTCTTTTAGATCTGGGACTAATGGTGGATTCGATGCATGGCCGACAGTAAATGCGGTGATCCGGACAACCTGGCTGCTGGTGGCAACAGCAATTTATGTATTTATGGTGTTTGGGACATCATATATAATAACAAAACCGTGCCAGAATTATAGAATAGATTTTAATAGTTAAGAAAAAATCACAACTATAAGATAATCAGGTTTATATAATTTGAGCATGAAATGAATTCCAATAAAAAAAGCAAAAAGGTGTAGAAAATTTTCTACACCTTGTGGAATGCAGCTGTTGTGCCTCTTCTCAATTATTGCCCACTAGGCTTGCTTATGCTTTGAATGGCACGGTAAAATACATCGTGAATTCGTGTGCGGTAATTCAATGCTGAAAGTTTAGTATTTTCAGCATCGGGGTGAACACGGTTCGATAGGAAAATGAATACCAATCCGTTTTGTGGGTCGGCCCATACCATTGTTCCTGTAAAACCTGTGTGGCCAAAGCTTTCGGGCGAAGCCATTGTTCCCGCAGGCGATGAACCGCTGGCATTGGGCTTATCGAAGCCGTAAGCCCTTCGGTTGCCATTTGTTGTAGCTGGGTTGGCAAAACTTTTTACTGTTGAGGGAGCAAAAAAGCGTTCGCCACCGTATTCTCCATCGTTCAGGTACAGCTGCATAAGCTTAGCCAAATCGTTGGCGTTGGCAAAAAGGCCTGCATGGCCAGCAACTCCGCCAAGCATAGCAGCTGCCGGATCGTGTACATGCCCCCATATCAGCTGCTTGCGGAAAACGGGGTCGTGTTCAGTTGGGGCAATCCTTTCGGTGTCGAAACGTAGTAGCGGATTAAAACAGGTGTAGTTCATCCCTAACTTGCTGTATAGCGGTTCAACTACCTTGTCTAATCTTTTCTGTTCAACTGTTTCAATTACCTTTTGCAGGTATAGGAAACCCAAATCGCTATATCGGTATTTACCCGCATCGGAAATTGGCGATTGGTTAATCCACCGGTAAATGGAATCGTTGATACTTGCCAAAGAGTATATGCGGTATGCAACATTATTTGGGAAGTTGCTGATTGAATCGGTTCGGTAGAACTTAGGGCTTGGGTAGGCAAACCGGCTGGCGTATCGTTT
>JAKPCT010000158.1 GCA_029553165.1 Bacillota bacterium | reverse complement strand
ATTCAGCGTTTTTTCTTCCCTTAAGACCTCAATCACTATTTTTGCTTTTTCTTCCGGTGTAAAATTTCTTCTCTTTTCCATAGTTCCATACTAACTTATTTTGGCCGTTTTGTCTGTCTTAATTTCTGGTATCATTATAGCCAAACCCTGCAAAATTCAGTTTTCGAACTGGCAACTTGAAACTCAGAAATTTCCCGTTACCCGATACAGCAATTGTCTTAGAACGATTGCAACAACCGAAACAAACACCCATGCACCAATAGTCACTCCGAAACACAATCCTAATCGAAATCCCAGACTCTTCGCAGAACGTGCAATTTTCCCACATAAGATTGCACTGAAAAACCCGACAATTATCGGTATCAATCCTATACCAATTAACGGTGGCATACATAACACAATAAACACCCAAGCCCACCTAGGAAGAGGTTTCAGGTCTGGTATGAAGCACCAACTTCCTTGGCAAAATCCCTCTGAAAGAATTATTAGGAACAAGCTAGATTATTTGAGAGGAAACTATATCAATTTTCAATTCAAAGAAGGGAAACAATGACGCTCCATCCAGAGCGATTAAGTGTACCAGTAGAATCTCACGTACTTTAACCGCCAACAGGGAGGTTGGCGCGCGCTATTAAAATAGGATGTTTTTCTAGCGTCGGCAGTCAGGATCAACCCAGAAGCCGTCGTAACGGATTAGACGGCAATTTAATATAAATACTACCACCGCAGGCCAAGGATGGCCGGAGCAGTTGGAGGGGTTTGGGGACGCTTCTTCGTCCCCAACGGTGGGAGCTTGAGGGTTGACCGGACAACCCTCAAAAAGAGACACCAACAGTATAGCATGGAGACTAATCTAATGATTTTAGCTATGACTGGTCAAGGAGTGGCCGAACCCCTGCAAGAGTAGTTCGGAAGATGCGCTTTTATATGCGAGACTAGACAATCCTCAAGAAATTCCAGGATTTAAAATTTGTGATTTTATAGAATATCTATTTTGTAGTTTTTAATTTATTTTGTATGCTTCTTCTGTTTGCCCACTGTTTAAGCGGCGAGTCCCTTTTTGTGCGCCCAAAAAGGGACCAAAAAGGCGCTGGAACCGCAGGTTCCCGTCCTCCTTTAATCATCCCGGTTTTTCGAGGGTTTCCGCCCTCCTTGGCCTTTCGACTGTCAATAGGGTCCAGGCTTCCGATGGCGATGTCAATGAAACATCCTGTTTCAGATTCCCCGCAACGCCAACCTCCTTGGTTGGCTAACTCCCTCTAAAAAATTGTACAAACTAGATTAATATTTTATTTATGAGGACTCTTTCTTTAATTTGAAGAAGCGGAAAACGACGTCCAAGGAGCTACAACATCACAATTTCAAGCTGTATCTCTCATGTATTACTCGCCAACAGGGAGGTTGGCGCGCGCTATTAAAATAGGATGTTTTTACTAGCGTCGGCAGTCAGAACCACCAAGAAGCCGTCGTAACGGATTAGACGGCAATATAATATAAGTACTACCTCCGCAGGTCAGGGATGACTAATCTTAACAGATTTTAGCTATTGGAGGGGTTTGGGGACGCATCGTCCCCAACGGCGGGAGTTTGGAGGGTGCGCGTATTACGCGAGGCCGGACAATCCTCAAAAGATCTAGAATCTATTAAAACTCAAAATCCCAATTTATTAATTCAGAAATGACAAATAGATCTTGGCTATGCCGGGGCTAGGGGTGGCGAACCCCTACGAGATTAAAAAAGCTTCGACTGCCTCACCTTACACGATACCATCTCCCTCTCCCTAACTACATCCCTCTCCGTCAACTCTCCAACTAACAATGGCGCATCCTTGTTATGCTGTTTCAGATTCGTAAGCACCACTTTTTGATTGAAGTTGGCGTAGCAGTATAGACAATTATTATTGCAAGTATTATAAGCGCCAATATCAATACTTGCCACACATCCACATTCTTTACGCTGGGACTTATCTTTCGCAACCTCGATTTCTGCACCGCTAATCTCTGCAATCAGTTGATCATCAATACATTTACCATGGTTAATCCCTAGGTCCGCCAATTCAATCTTCTCAGCACAGGTTTCGATGATCAGATTATGACTCTTCGCGATCTTAACGAAACCTTGAGCCAACTCCCTCATCTGCAGCTCAGTTAAATATTGTACTCTTAAACAACTGGTATTTCGCTCCGTTTTTTGATACTGATCTAAAAAACTGATAACACATTTTCGAGTATAATCACCGAGTTGTCCTGCTAAGATGTTAAAATACTCAAGATGATCCCCGATTGTTATTTTATCGGTTAACAATATTGGATCATACCGCCAAATAACTCTATCTTTACCAATTAGATTTGAGAGTTCGATAAATGTTTTGATGATCTCCGCTTTTTTCGGAAGATTTACTTCAATCTCCTGATCATAGGGATTAAGCGTAAATTGAAAGTAATAATCATAACCGGCTAAGAGCGGCAATTTCTCAAGCATCGATTTTGGATTCTTCGTCCAAAAGACAAAACAGTCCACAACCGCTTTACTCAGGCTTACCTTACTTACTTGCTGCGGATTCATTGGATTTCGCACCAGTACGAAACCTTCCTCAAGGCGCTTAAAAAACCAATCGCTATAAAATGCTGGAATGTCGGTTCTTCTGCTAACGCTGATAATCATTGTTTACTCCTTCTCCTAAAACGCTGTCACTCAAATCGTTCTCCCACCAATTCCGCAATCCCCGTGCAAAACTTTTCCCAATAAGCCGGAAAGCTGTTATCGCCTGCTTTTTCAATAATCTCACCATCGGTTAACTTAAGCCTGACCGACCATTGTGTCCCGTCAAGGACAGTATGATCCTCATACTGATCAAGCCAAAATACAAAGGAACATTCTTTTAAGTTTTCAATCAGCTGCTGCCATCCTTCCGCTTTCAATTCCCGTTCAAACTTTGTGACATAACCCTTCGCGCTTGAGCCAACTTGATAGCTTAGTTTTTTAGTTTCCCAATCGGCTGTAACAAAGTAACATTCGCGTAAATGACCGCCAACTTCAGCTTGAAATGATACTATATCATCATAAATCTCCCCGCCGATTCTCATTTTTCCCCACTCGTTTTGACATTCTTTACAGTGATACTGGGGAGAATTACCACCAATACAACAACCGCCAAGAATAACTTCACCACGTCCCACTGCTTCTAGAGCATCATGACTTGGCAAGCCATATTGAATACGGATTACGCTTTCAGACCCACATTTCGGACAAACCAAACCTCCCTTAGCACTCATCACTACCAATCCTCTCTTCAACACATTTCTTGATACTATTATATCATCGTCCTATGCATGATCTAATAAGTAGTCGTAAGTAATGAATAATAGGATAGTAGTGCAGTTCTAAAGCTGTTTATTTTGAAAGAATTATCATAAATAAGTTAGATTACGACTTAAAAAGCAAGTCTCTCGTACCGCAATTCGCCAACAGGGAGGTTGGCGCGCGCTATTAAAATAGGATGTTTTTACTAGCGTCGGCAGTCAGAACCACCCAGAAGCCGTCGCAAGGGATTAGACGGCAATTTAATATAAATACTACCACCGCAGGCCAAGGAAGGCCGGAGCAGTTGGAGGGGTTTGGGGACACTTCTTCGTCCCCAACGGCGGGAGTTTGGAGGGTGCGCGTATTACGCGAGGCCGGACAACCCTCAAGAAAGAAACCACTGTTACAAATCAAGGAGACTAATCTAATAAATTTCAGCTATGCCGGGTCAAGGGGTGACGAACCCCTACGGTGATAGTTTGGAGGATGTACATATTACGCAAGACCAGACAACCCTCAAGTTCTAAAAAAGTATATTACAAAATATATTTCAATCTAGCTAGAGCAGGGTTTGGAGAGTTTTCACCCAAGCAATGATATTGACCAGAAAACCAGCATTTCAAATTAAAAAAGGGGCCGGGGAGTTTTCCCCGGCAGATCAGAATTTGGAGGGAGGCGCGTAGATATCTCTCTTTTTATATTTAGTTTCAGAGAGTAGATAATCTCTAGATAAAACTCCTATTTAATCAACCCCACATTATCCTTGAAAGTAGGATTAACAGTAATTGAGAATTCTATTTCATCTGCCAGTCACTCTCTCATGTAAATATATTATGAATATTTCGTTAATAATCGGTAAAATCCTCTAAACCCAGAGTCCCAATTTATAATTTTAGGATCAGCCCTAAAATCATCATGGATTAGACGTTAATTTATTCCAGTTTTACAATCAGCCATGTTACAATTAAACTAGTAAGAGTATTCAAAGAAGCCCTCAAGAAACATGCTCAAGCACATAATCAAGCCGAAACGATCGCTTCAATATCGTTTCGGCTCTTTTTAACTGCTCTCAAAAAAATCCATCAGAGGATAATTTTTTGTCCGCTCAAAAAGTTACCAAAAAAGCAACGGAACTACATGATTAATGAAAAGATTATTTATGAAGCGACTGGTTCATTAATGTGTAGGCAATTTGATTTGAAGAAGAAAAGTTTTTACTAGCGTCGGCATTCAGAACCAGCCCTGAAGCTGTCGTGAAGGATTAGACGGCATAAATTATTAATGCGTCAGCCACCTTAGTAGGTCATGGAAGACCGGAGGTTAGATGCCGGGTCAAGGGGTGGCGAACCCCTGTGGTGGGAGTTTGAGGGTTGGCCAGACAACCCTCAAAAGGTCATTTAATCTAAAAAATATCAAAAACTTGATTATCAATTTCGAGATGACTAATCTAAATAGATTTTAGCAATGCCGGGTTAAGGCCACGCGGAATGCGATATCCTATTCTTCCTCCCCAACATTCTTATCTGCCACTTGGAGGACGATAACGGTCATATCATCTTTGGGATTGCCGTCCTGATTGATCCGTGCCAGGTTTAAGATATACTCTGCCAATGCTTCCGGCCCGACAACCTCGACTTTGGTCAATGCCCGTTTGAGCCATTCTTCTTTTCCGGCAAGATCCGGCTTGCTGTCAACAATCCCATCAGTAACCATCACAATCAGGTCACCGGGTTGCAGTGTCAAAACTGTCTTTTCTACATCGACTGAGTTCAAAATCCCAGCCGGTAAAGACGTCGACTCAATTACACAGACATCACGCCCGCGTTTCACATAAGTTGCCGCCGCGCCAATCTTTAAAAATTCGGCAACGCCACTGTATAAGTCGATCAATGCCAAATCTACCGTTGCAAATGATTCTTCCGGCGAACGCAATGACATCATCGAGTTCACCATCTTCACCGCAAACCGGCGGTCAATTCCCGTATCCAATAAGCGTTCCAAAATGTTAACGGTTGAGTTACTCTCCCGGGCCGCTTTTCTGCCATGCCCCATCCCATCACTGAGGATCGCTGCAAAATAACCGTCTTTCAACTCGTGTAAGGCGTGACTGTCACCACAGAATTCATTGCCGTCTTTCGATTCCTTGCAGACAGCGGTTTTAATCTCATAGCGGTGTTTGGGGATTAAACAAAAAGCACAATTGTCAGGATCAACCTGGCACTGCTTCTCCCAAACCATATATTCCTGCTCCATCAGTTTGCTGATCATCGGCACGATCAAACACTGGCACTCCTGCCGTTGGCAGCAACTTTGCTTCTTCACCTTGATCTCGAGTCCGTTGTTACCAAACGATGTGATCACAATATCCTTGACTGAACTCCCAATCTGATTCAACGAGTTTTTCACTTTATTTTCGATCTCTGCCTTAAAACTGCTGTCTTTGGTGATCTCCCCGGCTAAACTGGTGATGAAGTCCGAGACACCCTGCAGTTGTTCGGATAAAAACAATTTGTTCCCTTCAAACTTCCGTTGCCAGTAGTTATTGGTCTGATGACGCTCAAGCAATTTATTGATAGTATTAACTAACTTATACTGTTGAAAACAACTCTTACTCAACCGCCCCTTTAATTGGTAGGAATTTAATTCACCGTTGATCTCCGAGAGCGCGATCAGATCAAACATCTCCCGGTAAGTGGCGTAAAAATGCTCCCCCCAGCAGCTCTCATATCCGTTACAATGTTGACAGAGTTCAGTACAGACCTGGTCCAACATCGAGTAGAGATCCATCTTCGGCTCATTTCCTACCGCTTCCCGTTCGTTAAAATTCTTGGAAATCTCGGCAAAGGCTGCTGCCAGTTCATTCAGGCGGCTGGAGACAATCTCCTCCAAATTACGTTGCTTCTCTGATATCGTTTCAAAATTGTCGTCTTCAGGAATATAATTGGAAACCTGTGACAAGAACTGTTTTGGTACCAAAACAAAAGCCGCCATTCCAATACCCCAGGGAATAACATGTTCGATTACAACCGGTTCAAATTGCGGTTGTTTCAAGATAATGTACAGCCCTAACGAAGCGCCGCAAATCACCCCCCACCGGCCCAAATCTTTCAAAATCCCTCCTAACAAGCCACTGACTGAATATAGGGCAATTAACAACAAAACTCCACCTGTTGTTAAGCCTAAGGTTAAAGCAATTGCAATTCCCATGATAGCACCAACTCCTCCTCCCCCAATAAATGAGGTGATCATTATTATTAAAGCGACTGCTACTTCGGTAACAAAACGTGTTTCAAGATTATTGCCTTGAATCCCGCCAATCACAACTGCTACGATCAAAACTGCTGAAAATAAGGCGAACTTGGAGATCTTCAACGGATTATCAATAAATGCAAAACCCTTCTTAAAAAAACCGGTCAACCCCAAACAGGCTAAGATCTCATAGCCTGTCTTCAACAGATCGACTATTGTAGTTTGTCCAATAATTGATACAATTAAACGTAATACGATCCAAAAACCAACATATTTGACTCTGTTTTTGAAACTTTTCTGATCTTTAAAATAATAGTTTCGGGCTAAAAACAAAATTAACAAGCTTCCACAGATTAAAGAGGCTTGTCGCAGATTGACGGTACTTAGGATCCCTACAAAAATACCGCTTAAAATAAACAATTGTTCCTGAAAACTACGTTCACTCCTGATTAACGCAAAGGCAATTCCAGCCGGAGAGACTCCCCCTGGTAACACAAACCGGCTCAACAACCCTGCAACAACAGCCTGGATCAGGTACCTGATCAGCCGCCGTTGTAACAGAGTATTGATTTTGTTATAAGTTACCAAATTGATCCGTGGCTTTAAGATCTTCAACCGTTTTTCAAACAGGGGAACATACCTTGCAGACTCAATATTCATCTTAGTTGTTTTCCCCTCCTTAAATTTACATTATTACCACGAACAGTATATCATTTAATCCCCCTGAACCTTGTCGATTTTTATCTGCCTGCACTAGTGATTTTCCACGGTTCTTCTTCAAAACCAGTTATCATGCGGTATTTTCCAGATCGGTCCGCTGAAATTCAAGGAAAAGACTTGGGAATTCGTTTAATTAAAACCAAAACCAACAAAACCATACTCAAACAGCCATAAATTGGGTAAATCTTGGCAATTAATGTTGTAAATCCCAGTTCAGCAACTAAAATTCCCACAATTGATAACCCAATCACCCAATATTGAAATTGATAGCCGGTTGAAGCAGCAAACCGTTTTGCAAGACCATACGTATTGGCAATCAGGGTCGTCAGCATCTCGCCCCACAAGATAAACGCATAACCCCAATATGAAATAGCCCCAATTCTCCTTGCCAAGATCAACATCGGGATCTCACTCTGTTGTAACCGGTCGTAATGCACGATGATTGCCCAATAGATAAAACCGGTCATTATTCCCAAAAAAATGCCGCCAAACCAGCCTCCGGCTGTCAACAGAGCTTCCTTACGAAACCGTTTTGCCAGCGATAACAAGACCGGAACCGCTAAAATGATATTGTAGGACGAAAATTGGGCTGCGGCCATCGCCCAGTTAGCTGGAGACGGTAATGACACTGCCGTAACAGTCCCTCTACTAATTGCAAAACAGGCCACTAACAGCGAGGAAGTAAACATCAGGGGGATCACCAGCAGATTCATCACCATCAATCCCGGTAAGTCTTTATTCAAAACGATGATCAACACTACCGCAGTGATTATAATTCCGTTCCAGTAACCCAGATGCAATTCCTTGAAGATCGCTCCCGAACCGGCAAACATCACCCCGATCAGCAAGACAAAAAAGACAACCAGAAACAGGTCCGCCAGCAACACCAGGCGTTTGGGGAGGAGCCACCCTAAAAAATCTTTGTAGGAGTCAGACCGCAGTATCTTGCCAATTTTAAAGATTTTAGCGGTGATAATGCTGATGATCACTACTGATAAAGCAATTCCGAATACACCAGAAAGGCCATAGCGACAAAAGAATTGCAGGATCTCTTGCCCCGAAGCAAAACCGGCCCCCACAACAGTCCCCATAAAAGTCGCGGCAATACTGAAAACAATAACAATATTCCATAGTATTTCTTTGGACTTAGCCATCATTACCACCACCGATACTTCACCGTCTGATTGGTTATCAGATCAACTTCATCAACCACTTTCCCTTCATATAAATAACTGATCTTGCCTAAAGGCTGACCGGCTTTGACCGGTGCTTTTAGGCGTCCCTCAAATACCCTCACCCGTGACTCGATCCCCGCCTGTTGCTCTTTGCGGACCACCGCAATTAAGTCCCTGCGGGGATATAACTTCACCTGAGCCGGTCTGCCGTGTTTAATCCTAACATCAGTCACCGGCTGTTCTTTAGCTGCAATGGTGATAATCTCAAAGTTATTAAAACCATACTCCAGTAACCTGGCACAATCATTCCAGCGGTCATTTGAGTTCAGGACCACGGCGATTAATTTTTTCCCGTCCCGGGTCGCCGAAGCCACCAAACAATGGCCGGCTTCATTGGTAGTACCTGTTTTTACACCATCGGCTCCTTCGAGGTACCAGAGCAGTTTATTGGTGTTTTTAATCTCAATTGCCTTATCAACATTTGCCCACTCCAAAATCCCAACCTTTTCACTGACTAACTCGGCAAAACGGGGATTTTCCAAACCGTACCGCGCGATCAATGCCAAATCCAACGCAGTCGTATAATGCGAAGGTGCCCTTAAACCATGGGGATTGCGAAAATTAGTGTTTAATGCCCCAATCTCCTTTGCTTTAGCGTTCATCAAGGTCAAAAACCGCTCCACACTTCCGGCAACTCCTTCCGCAACCGCCATGCTGCCATCATTACCTGAACGCAACATCATTCCTTCAAGTAACTCCAATAAAGTGAGCTGGTCCCCTGCTTTTAACCAGATGGTTGAGCCCCCGGTTTGCGCAGCCCGGCGGGAGACCCGGATCACTTGATTGAGATTACCTTTCTCTAAGGCGACAATTGCCGTCATCATCTTGGTAGTACTCGCCGGCGCCCGCCGGGTCTCAGCGTTATCAGCAAATAAAACAGTGCCACTTTTCGCTTCAATCAGAACACTGGCACTTGCTCTCACTTTAACTCCGCTTTGATAATCGGGGATATAGACCAAGGGAGGAAACTGTGGACGAATCTGATAACCGGTAGAAGTCGTGGTCCGCAGTTGTCGGGTTAAGCAGAATGAACCTACAGACAAAAGCAGTAATAAAGCAAGCAGGATCCGTTTATTGAACCTTACAAGCAAAACCATCTTCTTTCCTCCGGTGAAAAAGTCAATCATTCATAGATATGAGGTCCCGGAGGGTTTAATGCATGAAACAGAAGTATAAAGTATTTTCCAAGGTGGAAAACAGCGGTTGAAATCGGAAGCCTGAGCCCCTTTTTAGCGTGGAAAAAAGATCCACCGTCTCGAACAGTGGATCAGAGAGAAACGACTTTAAAAGAATGATAAACAGTATCACCCACAGAACCAAACAACCCTCAAAAGATCTAAAGATAACAGAACTTAGGAGTCCTTTCAAACAATCAAACCAGACTGCGCCCCAACAGCTTCTCCACCAGTTCCATCGCTTCTTTCACCACAACATCCATATTCAAATACTGATACAACCCTAACCGGCCGGTGAAGTACAGATTTTCCTGCGTTTCAGCCTCTTCGTGGTACTTGGCATATAAGGCCTTGTTTTCAGCTTTGGGAATCGGATAATACGGCTCTCCCGCCGCGCATGGATATTCCCTGACGATGGCCGTTTTCGGATGGACCTGGCCGGTCATGTGCTTAAACTCGGTGATCCGGGTAAAATCATAGTCATTCGGATAGTTGACAGTGGCCACTGTTTGATAATAATTACAGTCTAAGGTCTCAAACTGAAATTCGAGCGACCGGTAAGGCAGCTTACCGTGTTTATAGTCAAAGAAAGCATCGATCGGCCCGGTATAAATAATCCTGTCATAATCCAGTTTGTCCTTAACAAACGCAAAATCGGCATTTAACATCACATGAATCTGCGGATGGTCCAGCATATTGGTGATCATCCTGGTATAGCCAAACCGCGGCATTCCTTGGTAACGGTCTTCAAAATAACGGTCATCCCGGTTATAACGGATCGGAATCCGAGCAGTAACTTCCGGGTCCAACATTTCGGCATCAAGCCCCCACTGCTTCCTGGTGTACTCTTTAAAAAACAGCTCATAGAGTTCGTTCCCGATCTTCTTAATCACCATCTCTTTGGCATTGGTAACCGGGATGTCCGGCTGGCTGACCCGATCATAGAATTCCTGAATAGTTTCACTTGAATAATTGGTATTATAGAGCAGATTGATGGTATCAACATTGATCGGCAGCGGAACCAATTTACCCCGCACCAGGCTCAACACCCTATGTTGGTAATAATGCCATTGGGTAAACCGGGATAAAAAATCCCACACTTTTCGGTGTTGGGTATGGAAAATATGCGGCCCGTATTTGTGGACCAAAATACCGTCCTCATTGTAATAATCATAAACGTTACCACCAATATGATTCCGTCTGTCGATGATTAACACCCGATACCCATTCTCCGCCAAAAGCCGGGCACAGGTTACCCCGGCGAGGCCACAACCGACGATCAAATAATCAAACATTGTTATGACTCACCTTTCTTTTCGATCTTCCGAAGTTTAAACGGCAAAAATAATATAACAAACAATGCCAGAAAGGCTGTGCACAAGTACGAAAGCACCGCAATTCCCAGGTTCTTTAATCCTAAGCTAAGAAGCGAAAACCCGCTTAACTCCTTAAACTCCGACCGGACATTGCAGAGAACCCGTTGCGCTGCTTTCAGGCTTAATGAAAATAAGAGGACGTTAAAAAAACCGGCACCAGTAATGTTCGTCACCGGAACAATCACCACATCAAAGTTTTTATCCTGAAAAGCAGGTACTTTGTTTTTAAACTTAAAACCCTCTTTATACGGATAGACATAAACGTGGCCAATCCCTTTATATTTCTGCGCTAACAGCACCCCATGCTCATGCGTCAGGATGCTGATCCGATGCTCCGGATATCTTTCAAGAATGGCGACCAGATTTCGATCCAGTTGCTGAAAGCTGACCGAACGAATAATTAATAATTCCTTCATCTTAAGCCTCATTCTTCGAATTTACTGATCATTATCGGTAAAAAGTGAACGCAACATTAAAAGGAATCCGCAGGTTTTTGGCAATCTCCGGCGTTACCGGTTTCCGTTTGCCTTTCAGTCGGCCCATATTTACAAACGCAGCTATCATCGCCTTTAAATAAATCAATGTCTGTTGTTCCAGCGCAAAATAGAAACAGTCGCTGATCAACCGGATCGTCAAAGGAAGTGCCATTCCCAGGGGATAGTTCTTCCAAATCAGCCAAAACGCATTTCGGGTATAGTAAAACGGAGCCCGCCAGGAACTGCGGTTGGTTGGCGAATATTTGTGGTAAGCGACTACATCAGCGAAGAAGTTAATCTTATAGCCCCGATCCAGGATACGGAACGCGGTATCCTGCTCATTCCAATAAAGGAAGAATTCCTCCGGGTAAAATCCCACTTCCCGCAAGAGCTCCCGGCGCACACCGGCTCCGGCACCGTTAAAGGCCAACAGATAGTTTTCGGCGGTTGCTGCCGTCCCCCGAAATGCCTGTCCGGTCTCCTTAAAGGCATCATTTTTCACATCATCATAGTTATAGAAGTTACGGACATCAAAGGCGACGACACCTAACTGCGGATCGCGCTCAAATTTAGCAACCATCCGCCGGACCGCATCCCGTTGCGGGAAGGAGTCATCATCCAAAATGACGATATACTCGCCCCGGGCGTTCTGAAAACCGATATTGTAGGCTTCGATCCCGATATTTTTATACATCCTGATCAGCCGTACTTCCGGAAATTCCGTGGCAATCAGCTCCGGTGTCCCATCCGTTGAAGCATTGTCAACCACGATCACTTCCAAATCCGGATAGTCAACCTCCCGGATCCGGCGCAAGCTTTCACAAAGATCGGCTTTACGGTTCCAGCAGATGGTAACGATACTTACCAAAGGGGTGTTCATTCTCTCGGCCACCTTCTACAGATACTTCCTGCGAAATGCTGATACCTTATCGGCAAAGACAGGATAATAAATCATTTGAAACGTCTTAAAAACATGCTGATAATTCTGGATATACTCAAAATCCCTTGGAGAACCAGCCACGTTCAAAAATTGATCGATGTAAATACCGGGCTCCACTTCATTACCAAGTTCCATCACGTGACGGCAAATCTGCACCACCACAGGATACTCTTTAAAAACCGCCTGATTCCAGGGGATAATCTTTGTTTCGGGGAATTGTCCCTCCAACATACGGAGATCATGATATCTGGCGGCCAATGTCACAGCAAGGTCGGGGCGTAACGTCCGGATCCGGTTGACCACGTCGCGGACGGTTTTGATACTTTCAAAGTCGACAATAAGTATCTCCGCTTTGTCCCTGAGCATCTCCTCCAGCTTGGGTACAACCAGATCAGCCTCCACCACCCGTTCTTCCGGCGCTTTCCCCCGAACATTGTTGAGGGCGTCTTCTACCGCAAACATGATCGTCCTGGCACTACGGTATTTTTGATTAAAATTACATGAATACAACGCTTGAAACAATTCGGAAAACATTTTTTCCGTAAAACGGGACACATCGGCATCAGCTATATTCCTTAAGAAGAAATTCAACCGGTTTCTCCAAAAATAATAGGTCCCAAAAGTATTGCTCCGCTGGGCCACGCCCATCTTGTGCCAAACCTTGGATGACGGGACGACCGCCACTCGATAACCGGCTTGCTTCATCCGGTGTCCCCACTCGATATCATCCCAATAAATAAAATTGGATTCGTCCATAACGCCGACTTTCCGGATAGCCTCGGTCCTGACCAACATCGAACAGGCCGGAACGTAATCACATTCCAAGGCTTCAGTGCTAAATGTATTTCCAAGCAATCCTTTGCCTTGGGGTTGAATATAGTAGTTTTCCCAATCAATAACCGCCCCAAGCTCCTGAAGCTCGTCCGGACAGTCCATGGAGTAGATGGCGGAACCAGCAATCGCCGTTTG
>JAKPCT010000140.1 GCA_029553165.1 Bacillota bacterium | reverse complement strand
CTAAAAAATTCATCGGATTTACACCAATACCATCAACTCTGGCCGAGGTAAACCTAACCACTTTATCGTAGTACAAAGGTATAACTATGGCTTTTGATGTAACAATAGAATCGAGGCTATGGTAGTATGGTAATCGTTGGTCGTAACTGGTAAGTGACATTGCTTTCCGATAAAGCATTTCAAACTGCACACTGCTGAAATGGCTATAGTTTGGTCCATTAGGAGCAAAATTATCAGTAAGGAAACAAGCTAGGTAGTTTTCCGGATCGGGATAGTCAGCTATCCAAGACCCTCTGAAAACGGGTAGTTTCCCATTTGCAAGCATTTCGCGGTATGCTGCACCGGGTAGCACATCAATATTGAGTTTAATGCCTACCAAACTGAGCTGGTTTTGAATGTACTCAAACAAATCGAGATAATCGTCGGTGGTTGAAACTGTTATTTCAGGTAAAGCGTTTTTACTGCTGTAACCTGCTTGCTCTAGCAATTGCATTGCCTGTAATGGGTTGTAAGCCAAACCGTAGTTTACATCAGTAAAACCGGGCATGCCGGAAGGTACAAATCCACCATTAGCCGGATAGCCAAGATTGCTCCGGAGGTAAAGCATCATTTTCTCTTTATTAAAACTCATAGCAATAGCTTTACGCACCCGTTCGTCGAGCAAAAATCTTTGGTTACTGGGGAGCTTTGCAGAGTCAATAAGTATCCCAATATACTCAGTATTTAGGTATGGGCCTGTAACCATTTTTACTTTATCGGAATACTTAGGGTTTAGCCTACCCGAGCGGGTGAGAAGTTCATCCTTTGATGCTGCATTTACCCCTGAAAGAAAGTCGATTTTACCATTTACAAATTCCAGAAATTCCGATTGCTTATCGGGAATAAATGAAATGGATACAGCCTCGAGGTAAGGTAGGCGGTTACCTAGCTCATCAACCTCAAAGTAATTTGGGTTTTTGCGTAACACAAGCTTTTCCCCATCGCGCCAAAGCTTCAGGTAAAAGGGACCGGTGCCAACCGGGTTGTGGCCAAAATCCTTACCATAAAACGAAACCGCTTCGTGAGGGACAACATAGCAGTAGGGCATGCACAACAACCCAAGAAAGGGAGGAAAAGGCTTTTTTAGTTTCAACACCAAAGTGCTATCGTTGGGGGCATAGCAACCATTCTCGTAGTTTGGGTTCTCCTTATCGAGCACGCTTAACACCCACATTCCAGGCGAAGCTGTTGTGGGGTTGAGTATTCGGCCAAAGGAGTAAACAAAATCTTGGGCTGTAGCACGTCGTCCTTTGCCCGATTTGAAAACAGGCGAATCATGGAAATATACATCGTTGCGGAGGTAGAATGTGTAGGTTAAACCATCGGGGGAAATAGACCAACGCTTTGCAATGGAGGGTTCAACAGTAAGCGAATCGGAAAACTGAACAAGTCCGTTGAAAATCTGGCTCACCGGCCAAATTAATGCTAGGTTACGGGCATAGGCGGGATCAAGCGAGGTTATCCCTTTACTTTCGTTATACCTGAATACATTTGTAGATAACCTTTCGGTTTCACTTGAGCAGGATATAATCAATAAAGATGATATGAAACAGAATACTTTGGATAAAGACTGATTCATACAAAAAATTTTTCTCCCAAACCTACGAATTTTTAGGGAATTGTTTGGTGCCAGGGGGCATAAACCCATATAAAAATAAAGACGGAACCGAAAATACGGCTCCGTCCTTACACCCTAACTAACCTAAATCAACTAAACCTAACCAACTATTAACCCTAAAACCTATACTTGAAAAACTACTTTTATAACGCAAAAATACAACCATAGTTTC
>JAKPCT010000127.1 GCA_029553165.1 Bacillota bacterium | reverse complement strand
AGCCAGAGCTTCACAGGCAACCCTGCTTCTTGGATCCTGAGCGATCAAATTATCCAGGACAGCATCAGAAATCTGATCACAAATTTTATCCGGGTGACCTTCAGTTACGGATTCAGAAGTAAAAAAATATTTACCATTTTTTGCCATCAGCCACCTCCTTGACGGATGTTAACTATTTCTTGTTAGCTCGATGTTTTAGCATAAATAGGCTTCAATTGCAATAACTTCGGTTTTATTTTACTGGTTTTTGTGATATTTTTTACCTGTTATTTTTACCATGATAGTTTTGAAAAAAAGACAGAAAAAGTTCTCCATTACCACCTGTGTATTTCTTTTTGTTTTACTTCTCGGGCTGTGGGCTGAACGGCTTGAGGCTCAACTGTCCTCTTTTCCCTATCCACTCAGTTATTTTAAATTGAAAAATGGTCTGGAGGTAATTGTCTGTGAGGATTCGAGCTTGCCACTGGTTTCGGTAGTGGTAACTTATTCCGTTGGCTCAGTTAACGACCCGGAAAATAAGGGCGGATTGGCTCTGATGATGCAATATTTGATGTTTCAGGGTTCACAGAATGTCGGACCGATGCAGCATTTAATGTATATCCAGAATGTTGGAGGGGAACTTAATGCTTCCACCACGTTTGATAAAACTTTCTTTTATGAGACGGTTCCCTCTAATCAGTTAAGCCTGGTTCTCTGGTTGGAATCGGACCGAATGAATTCGCTGGAAGTGAGCGAAGCTAAAGTGGCCAGAATTAAAGAACTCATGCTGGCCAACGAGCAGGAGCGCAACCTGCAGGAGCCATATGCCCGCTATTTTTTTCTAATGGATCAAATTCTATTTCCTGATTTCAGCTACGGACATTCGCCTCTGGGGACGAAAGAAAGTATTAACAGCATCACAGTTGACGATGTTCTGTCCTTTTACCGTCGTTATTATGTGCCTAACAATGCCTTAATTTGTATCAGTGGCGATATCAAGGCGCCCAAAGCCAGAGAGCTCGTAAGCAAGTATTTTGAGACAATTCCGGGCGGAAATGGCGTTCCTTCTTATCCCGAAGTGGACTTCAGCTCGGTCATTTCCTCCAGAGATCAGATAATCATTGACCCCCTTGTTTCTACGCCTGCCTTACAATTTGGTTTGAGGCTGGACAGACTACAACCAGAAGAAAAGCCAGTCCTCAGGTTGTTCGAATATTTACTTATTAACGGAAAGTCAAGTCGGTTGTATAAACTTCTGGTTAGCCGGGAGAGGATAGCGCTTTATCTCAATGGTGGACTGGAAGACCGACGAGGTTTCATTTCGCTTAAAATATTTCTCCTGGCTAATAACCAAATTATGATTGATCGTTCCAAGAAATTGATCAGTGATGAGCTTAACAAGTTTAAACTGGAAATGGT
>JAKPCT010000124.1 GCA_029553165.1 Bacillota bacterium | reverse complement strand
CTTGCCGTGTTTGCTGTGGCGGGGCTTATTTATTTAGTCGACCGCTGGCTGAGATCAAAAGCTGACAACGAACTTACGGAAGTCATTGAGAACAATACGAAGGCACTTGAGAATTTGACAACTATTATTCAAGTCAATCTCGCCCGCCAGGAAGCCAAGATCGACGAGCTGTTGGAGCGGGCAAGGCGGTGATAACCATGAATATCAAAAACATTATCGACACATTAACCAAGCATAAGGCGAAAACATATAAAACAAGGTCAACCGACAAAATTAAATATATAATCGTTCATCACTCGGCAACCGTCCAAGGCTCGGCAGAATCATTTGCAAATTACCATGTTAAAAATAATGGTTGGCCGGGAATCGGTTATCACTTTGTAATCACAAAAAAAGGTGAGATATATCAAACCAATCACATTAAAACCATCAGCTACCACGCGACCGGATACAACACTAACGGAATCGGAATTTGCATGGTTGGAAATTTTGATATTGAGAATCCGTCTAAGGAGCAATACTCGGCATTAGTTGGATTGATTAATTATTTGAAAGACCAATATGACATCGAGGTCAAAAATGTATTAGGTCACAGAGAGACGCCCAACGCACATAAAAGCTGCCCCGGTACTAAATTTGACATGGATAAATTGAGAGGAGAATTATAATGGCCAAACAAAAAACAGAAGTAGTTTTACGTTGCCCCGTATGTGGCTACATATATGAATACGGAATTCCCAAATTTTTGACTATTAAATGTCCGAATGGGCATGGAGAGTTAAAACGAAGCTTTAAGAAGGTGTAAAAATGGAAAAATATTATAAACCGGCTCGAAGGAAAACTTGGGCCTTTTTTGTTACGCTGCTTGGCGTATTTCTTCCAGCCTCGTTGCGATTTAGAATGGATTGGCCTTTGGCGGTTGCGATTGTAGCAGTATTTCTAATCTACATTGGCGGCATCAGCACAGAGAAAATATTTTTAAATCTGTTCGAAAAGAAATTTGGTGGCAAAAAGCGAGGCGAGTCTGATTGTGGCGATTAAAATCCAAACTCATTATATTAAGTATTGTCTTATCTCTTTTGTTGTTGGTGTCATTGTCTCCTTGGTCATATGCGGAGCCTATGTACTTGATTGCAGAAAGCGAATTGACGAGGCTAGA
>JAKPCT010000121.1 GCA_029553165.1 Bacillota bacterium | reverse complement strand
AAAGCGAGTTCAGACTATTGAAGGGTTGACTCTTGCAGTAACTCCTGCAGAATTTGTCGAGCTTGTGAATAAGGCGGATTCACTTGCAGACAAGACTTTCTCAATCGAGCTTGCGGACGGTTCAGTTTTTAAGGCCACCGGCCAAATCAACTTTGAGAATTACACAAGCATGGACGGCAAGGCAAGTATTCAACTTATTCCAACAAGGGAATGGACGGAATTCCTTGCTTAATCCAGTTTACATTCTAATCCGTACTTCACGCCGCCCGGAGTTTTTCCGGGTGTGCATGGAGTCCGTTCGCTCGCAGACTTATAAAAATATCGTAACAATAGTACATACAGACGACCCACGAGACACTTATGTGCAAGGTGACATTATCGTAAAAGGCAGTTGCTATGGTTCAGAGTACGGAACAGCACCCTACAATTTATATTGCAATAAATTACTTGATGCAATTCCAGACGGCGAGGGCTGGTATCACTTTCTTGACGACGATGATATGTATGCCTCAAATGATGTAATTGAAAAACTCGTGAAATTATCAAAACGCGATTACATGAACGTAGCACATGTTAAACGATGGGGAAATAAAATAATGCCGCCTGAATGGGGTGACGCTCGAAAAGGATTTCAGACAGAATGTTTTTTTCTGCACACAGACCACAAGAATAAAGCCCGCTGGTGGGGAAATAAAGGCGGCGACGGTTATTACTCAAAACAGTTATTAAAAACCATGCCAGTAAACTGGATTGAAAATCTGCTTATATGTAAAGCGCAGACCGGAAAAGGTCATGGTAGAAGAGAAGATTTAAACGGGAATATCCCTGAATGTAATTTAAACCCGTCCGATAAAGTTGTGGTGCTTGCGTTACGACCTTATCGAAAAGGTTTAAAACGTGACTGGCTAATGCAGGGAGAAAAAAAATGGCTTGACTATATGACAGCATCCATGTTAGAAAAAGATGGAATAGTGAGGATAACTTATTCCAATTGATTGCAAAATTAAAGGAGGATTTAATGTTCAGCAAAAAAGAAGATGGTTATATTTTAAGTAAAGAAGCGGCGGAAAATGTTCTTGAGTCGTTGTTTGATTTTCTTGAAATCGATGTTGATGAAATCGAAGACCCTAAACTCAGAGACATGATAAAAAGCAGCCGTGGGAGACTTATAAAGGCGATTCGCAAAGGAAGAATTGAAATCAAAACTGATGGCGGTTTCAGGGTAATCCAACATTTGCGTTTTGACGAGAAAAAAGAAAACTCTCTTGTTTTTAGGGTTCCCGGAGCAATTGCAAAAAAAGCAATGGCGGACAAAAAGCCTGAAGATTTTAACGGCAGAATATACGCCATGATGGGTTCAGCGTGTGGACTTGGAGAAGCGGCAATTGATAAACTTGACCCGGTAGACCTTTCAACAGTTGAGGTTCTCGGTGCAATTTTTTTATCTGTGTAAGGAGAGCATGGCAATGGGCTGGGAATTTATTCTCAAGAAATCAGCCCATATCAGATATTTATGCTCTCTCTTATTTTGAGCTTAAAGAATGGAATGAGTGGCATGAGATTATGGCCGAACAGGAGAGACGGATGACAAAAAATTTAATTGGTGGGAGCAATGCCTGATTTCGCAGTAAGAACAGCGTTCACGGCGGTTGATAAAATTTCTCCTGCGTTCAGGAATATGGAGTCATCCGCGTCAAGTTTCCAGAAAACCGCGAGTCGTGCGTTTATGGCGGTTAGAACTTTTGCAACAGGATATTTAGTCAAATCTTTTGTTGATGCCGCTGCACAAACTGAAAGACTAAGAACGTCTTTCAGTTCTGTTTTTGGAGGTGACGCTGCTAATCAGATGCGATTTGTTCGGGAAGAAACAAACAGACTCGGTATTGATATGATGAGTTCTGCTGAAGCATATAAAGGAATTGCCGCTGCTGCTAAAGGAACAGCAATTACAAACAGAGACGTTCAGCAAACATTTCTTGGCGTATCCGAGGCCGCTGCTGCTCTACAGCTTACAAGTGAACAATCTCAGGGTGCTTTACTTGC
>JAKPCT010000108.1 GCA_029553165.1 Bacillota bacterium | reverse complement strand
AATACTAGCTGCGGGACAAATCCTAATAACATTCTGCCAAGGTTTATAGGCATCCTTATAGTTGCTTTGCTGGTAGAATGTCCCGTAAAGCGATAGGTTTTTAGCACATTCCTTCCGGGATTCCTCATCGGGCCCATACTTTGGGTTCTCAAGGTAAGACTGTGCAATAGCGGAAGTGCTTACAGTAACAAGTAAAACACCTGCAAATAACCTAATGTAACTTCTGAACTTCATGGCTTCTGGTTTTATTTGGACATTAAACTTTAATTGTATTTCCGTTTAAAGAACCAGGGGTAGTCATAGAATGTAAGGCTTACATTCAATGCCCCAAAGGTCTCTTTTATTAAGTAGTTTTCATCAGTTCCCCTTTTTCCAACCTCAAATGAGACATTTACCTTGGTTTTTCCCTTTAACGGTAAACCTGCTCCAAATGTTATGCCAAAATCATTTATTTGTTTTCCACCCACTATCAGGTTCGATTTATTGGAGAAAAACCCGGCCCGGTAGTTCACTTTCTTAGCATAGCTCTTCAAATCCATTCTGTTTGGGGTAAATTCAACTCCAAATCGAACCGATTCCATTTTTGCCATGGGTGTGTTTACGTTGAAAGGGGTGGTTTTTGACCAGTCCTGAGTAAAGTATTCACCCATAATAGTTAACTTATCCTTATAAGTAAATGCTAAACCAGCATTCACGCTCCAGGGTAATTCAAGTTTCGATTGCCTATCGGGATGAGGGTAAAGTGTGTCGAGTAGGTTACTTTCAAGGGTTGCAAACCATTTCTGGGTCATATTTATGTTTTTCCCAAGCTGGTAGGTTCCCCCTAGTGTAATATTTGTATTGTTTTCCTTATCGAGAACAAGCGAATACTGTGCTCCAAAGTTAAAGTTGATATCGCTTACCTGAAAGCTGGATCGAATATACCCGTTGGTGTAAGGATTGTAGCTAAGAGGGAATTCTATGTCGTTATTATAATCAAGGCTACCAAAGTAGTATAACATGTTAAACCCAACCGCTAAGTTTTTAACCGGACTTACCCCCATTCCAACAAATGCTTGGTTAATCCCTCCTCTGCCGGTATGGTAGTACTTTATCCTTCCAATGGTACTCAGGATGTAGGAATCAGTCTCGAAACGGAGTAACCTGTACCCTACAAAGCTGTATGGTGTTAAACCCGCAGCAAATCCTATCCGTTTGGTTATAGGGAACGATATAGCAATATGATGAATACCACCTGCACTATTACGCGATGTTTGTGGATTAAGATACTGGTCGTAACCTGTAAAACCGCTCGTGTTGGTCTCTATACCAAAATCAAACAGGAACGACATGCTATCCCTTTGGGCGTAGGATGCAGGGTTGTTGAAATTAATAACGGTCTCGCTCCTATAGGGTTGCGATACACCTCCCATTGAACGGTTTTGGGTAAACCCTGGCTGACTCAAAACTCCAATACCATACCGTGAGTATGGCGAATAAGTGTTGAGGTTCTGTGCTCCTGCAAATTCTGAAAGGCTTAACAGCCCTGCCAAAATCAAAAAACGTCGAAATGCTATTCTATACATTGAATTCAAGTATTCTGTTTAAACCTATTACCATTAAAAATGGGTTCACAAATATGCTATTTTTTAACATATTAGCCAAGAAATTTGCATCGCCACCTGTTAAAACCACAGCACAACCCTCATAAATTGAGTTAATTTTTCCGACATAACCCTCAATTTCCAGAACAGTTCCATTAATTACTCCGGAACTAATACATTCAACCGTTGATGTTCCAACAATATCAACAATTTTAAAGTGCTCAATTAACGGTAACTTAGCAGTATAGTCGTTAAGTGCCTTAAAGCGTAAACGTAACCCAGGCGATATAGCGCCTCCCTTGTATACCCCTTCACTGGTAACCAAATCGTAGGTTATGGCTGTTCCAGCATCAATTACTAAAACGTTCTGGTTCGGGAAGAGGAAGTTTGCCCCAACCGCTAGCGCAAGCCTGTCGAAACCCAAGGTTTCGGGGGTAGAGTATTCGTTCTTTAGGGGAATATTAGTATTTGCACCGGCAATATGTACAGGCAAGTTTTGCCTTAACCATACCAAGGTGTTTACGGGTATTTTACCAACAGCCGAAACAATGCATCTCTCGGGCTTAAAATCATTGATAATTGGCATTAAATCGTCAATATCAAGCTCATGAAAGCTCTGGAAGAAT
>JAKPCT010000041.1 GCA_029553165.1 Bacillota bacterium | reverse complement strand
TTTGTATGATTTTGTCATACATATACATGAGTTATCGGCAACCTTAAAAAGACAGCGTACCTTGTTTGATACTTTCTGAAATTCGTTTGATTGCCTTGTCAATATATTCTTTGTCAATTTCACAAGCGGTTAAATGTAAATTCATTTTGTCTAATCGATTTGCTTTATCAACTGCTAAAGCTATTGAACCTGAACCGAAGTGGGTGTCGAGGATTTTATCTCCTTTCTTTGCGTAATTATTTAATAGCCAATCGTAAAGTTTAATCGGCTTTTGTGTTGGGTGTATAGTTCCCTCTTTTAATAGTTCAACTCTATTTATTTTTACAACCCTTGTGGGACTATCAAAACTACTAAAAGCCAATTCAGCATCACTCATTGTTAATCCTTCTTGCCCTTTATACCATACAACCCACCCTTTTGTAGGCTTATTTATATGCTCAACAAAGTAGTTTGCTCCCCAAATAATTTGATTTTTAGATACACGCCACAATTCAGCAAAGTATTCAGTCGATGGGATCGAATTATCCCACCCTTTAAAATCGTGTGCCTTCCTATTTGCTTTCGGGTTTTTGTTATTAATACTTTGCTTTTGTCCGTCAATCCCAATTCCATACGGAGGGTCAACAATAGCCAAATCGAAATATTTGTCGGGGTACTGTTTCATAATTTCCATACAATCAGCGTGGAAAAGAGAAAGAAAAGGCAGCCGATAACACGGTATAAAACCAATAGCGGTTTCATCGGTTATTGTTGCTTCGGTGCTTGCATCTAAGTTTGTCATAATTTGATAATTTAGTGTTTCAAAATCCGCTACTGGTCTTATACCCAGCCGTTCAATTTTCCCAACCAAATATAGCACAATAATTTAGCTATGTCAAGTAGCTGTTAATAATTTGTATGATTTTGTCATACAACCATACGTTAGTGGCAATACTCAGAAGCCCTCCGAACAGCGACATCATAATATTGTTTTTCCTTTTCTATTCCGATACCTATTCTATTGTTTTTTATAGCTGCTAAAATTGTTGTTCCTGAACCC
>JAKPCT010000028.1 GCA_029553165.1 Bacillota bacterium | reverse complement strand
AGCCGAAGTTAGTGGCAGTATTTTTGTGAACGCTGATTGCTTCGATGTTTTTCCTTTTATTGAGGATAAATCAATTGATGCGATTATTGCCGATTTACCTTATGGAACAACGGCTTGCAAATGGGATAGCATATTACCATTAGATAAACTTTGGATTGAGTATAAAAGAATACTTAAAAAAAACGGAGTAATTATATTAACGTGTCAACAGCCTTTCACAAGCGTTTTAGTTTGCAATGATTTGAAAATGTTTAAGTATTCGCTTGTATGGGATAAAACGACAAAAACAAACCACCTAAATGCAAAGAAACAACCACTAAGAAGGACTGAGGATATTGTGATATTTTATGAAAAACAATGCACATATAACCCACAAGGACTTATCGAGGGGAGTTTCAAAAATTACAGACCAAACCACTTTAAGTATAAAAAAGGCGAAAAAGTATATGGTGAGCAGAAAAAACATTCAAACACTTCATCATTTACAAATTATCCTGACAACGTAGTTTGTTTTAGTAATAGAAACCATAAAAGCCAACACCCGACACAAAAACCTATTGAGTTGATGGAATACTTAATAAAAACCTACACAAACGAAGGAGATATAGTTTTAGATAACACAATGGGTTCAGGAACAACAAACTTAGCCTGTATCAAATTAAATCGCAAATCAATAGGAATAGAAAAGGAAAAACATTATTACGATATTGCTGTTCAGAGGGCTTCGGAGTATTGCCACTAACGTGACTATTTGCGTATATTTTTAGTTTTACGTAGGCAAAGTAAGGTACATGTGGAAAAACACGCAAACGACAAAGGCGTTTTTTATACCGTTAAAATATTCAACTAATTATGCTTTATAAAATACCAATACCAATACCAACGCCCGAAGGTATTATGTTTATTCCAAAGGTTGCTACATCATTAACAATACCTTACAGCACGTGGACATATTGCAAAGAAATTGACCCCGACCCCGAAGACGAAGAGGGTAAAGAATACGGCTGGTGGTGCTTTACATCGGACGAAACGCAAAGCCAAGACGAACAAAATTTGTACTGTTTTGCTATTTGCGATTTTGAGACGTGCGACTTAATGATGACGGATTTTATCCAAAGCTATACAGTTGAAGCCGAAGCAGGAACAGCACCAACGCAAGCGGAGGGTAGTCAGTTATGATAATATCAATCATTGCAGCCGTTGCCGAAAACAACGTAATAGGTGCAAACGGAAACTTACCGTTCAAACAAAAAGACGATTTGTTACGGTTTAAGTTCCTAACACAAAACAACGTTGTTATAATGGGTAGGAAAACCTTTGAGAGCATCGGCAGCAAGCCTTTACCGAACCGAACAAACATCGTAATAAGTCACAACGCCCAAACGCGGCAGATGTTACGATTGCAGGGCGTTGTTACCTTTGCACGCTTATCAGCCGCAATTAAGTACGTAGAAAAGACCTACACTTGTAACTGTTACATTATCGGAGGCGGTCAAGTTTATAAACAGGCGTTACCCTTTGTGGATAGGTTACACATTACGAAAATACATGCAACCTTACAAGGCGATGTAACTTTTCCAAATATAGACACAAAGATTTGGCAACCATTGTGCCGTTCTTTTC
>JAKPCT010000021.1 GCA_029553165.1 Bacillota bacterium | reverse complement strand
TTCTTTATTAAAAAATGAAATTATAGGGATAAATGAAAAAACAGAAAAATATCAAGAAAGACTTTTAAGCGGAATAAAGGATTATATATACCCAAGAAATTATCAATTTTTTAATAACAGAACTAAGGGTTTACACCCAACTCAAAAACCAGTAGCATTATGTGAATATCTAATCAAGACTTACACAAATGAGGGTGAAACAGTTTTAGATAATTGTATGGGAAGCGGCACAACAGCGGTAGCATGTATAAACACCAACAGGAACTATATAGGTTTTGAACTAGACCCCGACTACTACGCACTAGCCGCCGCCCGCCTCGAAGCAGCAAAAGCACAAATGACATTTTTTGATTAGGAGATACAAATGAAGAACAATTAGAGCAACAAGGTCAACCCTTTGAATCCGAAATCGCCGAGCTGGGCGAAATAATCACCGCAGGAATGGAGGAGTTATGAGCGCAATAAGCGGATTTTGTGAGAAGTGTAATAAGTTCAGGAAACGACATTGTGACGGAAATAGAAATACCTGTATGTCTATACTGCTTGACACCATTGAAGCCTTGCAGCAGGAGAATGAGCAGTTGAAGGCTGAGTTGTCTCAACGGCCATATTGGGAGATATGGAAATTAAGAACGGAGGAGTGAGGAATGAAATACTACTTTACTTATGGTGGAGAAGGAACGAATCAGCCGTTTGTTGGTGGCTGGACGGTGGTAAATGCAAACAGTTACACAGAAGCAATCGACAAATTTAACGCCGTACATCCAAAGACAAAGGATGGATTTATTAATTGTGCTTTTGTGTACGACGAGAACGAATTTAAGCGAACCAAAATGTACACAAACGGCAATTTCGGTAAATTTGAACAGGAGGTAATAGAATGATGCGTATATGCATCGAAACCGATATGACCGAGATGCCGAAGTCTTGTAAGGAGAACAACAATGATTAACCTTTCGGAAGAATTGAAATCACGCATCTCGATTAAAGACGTTGTCGCGCGGTATTGGGAAGAACCAAACCGCGCACACCGCGTCAAATGTTTCGCCCACAACGGCAAAGACCGCAACATGCTTGTCAAGATCGGTTTCGTTTACTGTTTCGTCTGCGGAGCACGATTTGATATTATTGGAGCCGTTCAGCATTTATTCGGATTGTCTTTTATTCAGGCTTGCGATAAATTAAATATCGACTTTGATTGCGGGTTACCTATCGGAAAAAAGCTCACTCGCTCCGAGGTTGAAGAATTGAAACGCGCCGAAGCTCAACGCATAGCAGCACGACAAGCCGCAGAAAACCGCAAATGCATTGAAACTAAAATATTTATAAATGTCTGCGACGAGTTGCGCTTAACACAGGATATTGTTCGCGCGTTAGAGCCATCTAAACCGATTGATATTGACACGCTCGACGAAGAACTCATTGACGCGTATTTTGCACAATTAAAGCGGCTCGA
>JAKPCT010000299.1 GCA_029553165.1 Bacillota bacterium | reverse complement strand
CCCCAGTTCAAATCTGGGTGCCGCCTCCATATTAAGGTTGAAAAGTTTGTTGCCGAAGTGGCGGAACTGGCAGACGCAAGGGACTTAAAATCCCTCGGTCCAAAAGACCGTACCGGTTCGATTCCGGTCTTCGGCACCAATATTTTATAAAAAGGCTGTCTGAAAAGACAATCTTAGTTTATATCGAAGACCGGAATCAGAACCGATGTTACGAACCCAGGGAGGGTGAGTATACCGGGTTCGGATCACGATGATGAGTTCGACCGAAAGGAGAAATTCCGGTCTTCGGCACCAATATTTTATAAAAAGGCTGTCTGAAAAGACAGTCTTAGTTTATATCGAAGACCGGAATCAGAACCGATGTTACGAACCCAGGGAGGGTGAGTATACCGGGTTCGGATCACGATGATGAGTTCGACCGAAGGGAGAAATTCCGGTCTTCGGCACCAATATTTTATAAAAAGGCTGTCTGAAAAGACAGTCTTAGTTTATATCGAAGACCGGAATCAGAACCGATGTTACGAACCCAGGGAGGGTGGGAGAATTCTAAAATTAAAGTAGGATTTAGTGGATATTTGTGGAATATGATTATGAAAACCTGTAATTAGAGGTGTTCCATGTTACTGACAATAACCTATACCGGTCAGTCGGCTACCGATCTTGGCTATTTATTACATAAAAATCCAAAGCGAGTTCATTCATTTGAACTCAATTTTGGAAGCGCTTATGTATTCTATCCCGAAGCTACCTTTGAACGCTGTACGGCAGCGTTGTTATTGGATATTAATCCAGTAGATTTAGCCAAAGATTTTCGTAATTCTAGTTCGGAGGAGCCACTTTTTGAATATGTCAACGATCGGCCGTATGTGGCTTCTTCTTTTTTAAGTGTGGCTATTGCTAATGTGTTTGGTACGGCAATGTCGGGTCGCTCTAAAGAAAGACCTGAGTTAGTAGATCAACAACTCTCGTTGCAGGCTACGATTACTATGCTTCCTGCAAGCGGTGGTGAAGATGTTATTCGGAGATTATTTGAGCCTCTTGGGTATAAAGTGGCGACACAGGGCTATTTACTTGATCAAAAATTCATTGAATGGGGTTCAAGCCGCTATTTTACGGTAACAATCGAATCAAACTGTCGGTTAGTTGACCTGTTAAATCATATCTATGTTTTAATGCCTGTCCTTGATGTGAAGAAACATTATTGGATCGGACATGATGAAATTGAAAAGTTACTTAATCGTGGCTCGGGGTGGTTATCGACTCATCCTGAAAGAGAGATGATTACTAACCGGTATTTGAAGCGAAAGCGTAGTTTGGTTAATCAAGCATTGAGCCGTTTACTGGCTGCTGAAGAAACGGTTAAAGAAGATACTGTTCAGGATGAAGTTGGAGAGAGTGCTGCTGAAGGTAAAATGGAACGCGATTTGAATCTTAATGAACGCCGACTTGGAACTGTGGCAGCTGTTTTAAGAAATCTTTCGGCAAAACGAGTCATTGATTTGGGTTGTGGGGAAGGAAGATTGCTCAGTATCTTACTTAAAGATCGAGAGTTTATTCGAATTGCAGGAATGGATGTGTCTTACCGGGTGCTTGAGAAGGCTAAAGAGCGGTTGCGACTGGAGGAGTTACCTCCATTCCAACGGGAGCGGATTAAATTATTTCAAGGCTCTCTAATTTATCGTGATCATAGAATTCAAGGTTATGATGCAGTAACGGTAATTGAGGTGATTGAACATTTGGATCTCAACCGGTTGGTTGCATTTGAAAAGGTCTTGTTTGAGTATACTCATCCTCCGGCGGTTGTTATTACTACTCCTAACCGGGAGTATAACGTTAAATATCTGAACCTAAATAAGGAATTTCGCCACAATGACCATCGGTTTGAATGGACTCGTGAGGAATTTAAAACTTGGGCAACGGCAATTGCTGGCCGTTATGGTTATCAGGTTGATTTTTTAAATATTGGGGACGAAGATCCTGAGTATGGTGCACCAACTCAGATGGGGGTATTTACAAGATGAAAATGATCATTCCTGAATTAGCATTAGTGGTGTTGATTGGACCGTCAGGAGCGGGGAAGTCAACCTTTGCCAAGCAACATTTTAAAGCCACCGAGATTCTTTCTTCGGATTTTTGTCGTGGTTTGGTTGCTGATGATGAGAACGACCAGTCGGCAACGAAAGATGCTTTTGAAGTCTTACATTTTATTGCTGCGAAACGATTGGCTGCCGGACGATTGACAGTTGTTGATGCGACCAATGTTCAACCCGAAGCAAGAAAACCCTTGATTGAACTTGCCCGAAAATACCATTGTCTTCCGGTGGCGATAGTATTTGATCTCCCTGAAGATATCTGCCACGAACGGAATAAAGCTCGGGTTGACCGGGATTTTGGACCTCATGTCATCCGACAACATTACCAGATGATGCATCGGTCACTTCGAAGTCTATCCAAGGAAGGGTTCCGTCATATCTTTACATTGAAAAGCCTTAATGATGTAGAATATGTTGAGATTGAACGACAACCGCTTTGGAATAACCTGAAAACGGAACATGGGCCATTTGATATTATCGGAGATATTCACGGATGCTTTGATGAACTGAGAATATTACTCGAAAAACTCGGATACCAAATTGTTGAGGGTTCTGGAGAATATGGTTTTTCTGTCACTCATCCTGAAAAAAGGAAAGTTATCTTTTTAGGGGACTTAGTAGACCGTGGACCGAAGATAGTCTCTGTCTTAAAGATTGTTATGAGTATGGTTAATTCGGGTGTTGCTTATTGTGTACTCGGAAACCATGATATCAAATTAGTTCGGAAACTATCGGGACGTGATGTTCAGATCACTCATGGTCTGGCAGAAACTCTCAATCAATTGGCTACGGAACCATCAGAGTTTGCGACAACTGTTAAAGTGTTTCTTGATAATTTAGTAAGTCATTATGTGTTTGACGACGGTAAACTGGTTGTTGCCCACGCCGGCATGAAAGAAGAATATCAAGGTCGGGGTTCAAAGACAGTTCGAGAGTTTGCCTTGTTTGGAGAAACAACTGGCGAAACGGATGAATTTGGTCTACCAATACGTTATAATTGGGCTTCAGAATATCGGGGAAGAGCAATGGTTGTTTATGGTCACACTCCCGTTGCTGAGGCTGAGTGGTTAAACAGGACGATTGACATCGATACAGGATGTGTTTTCGGTGGGAAATTAACTGCTTTAAGATATCCTGAAAAAGAATTGGTTGATGTTCCTGCACTTTATACATATTATGAACCGGCGAAACCATTTTTAACTGAAGATATTCAAGCGCCCAGTTTTGCAGATAATCGGGATGATTCTCTAAATATCGAGGATGTTCTTGGTAAACGAATCATCAGCACCCGGCTCTATCGGAATATTACGATTCGTGAAGAAAACTCGATCGCAGCGTTAGAAGTGATGAGCCGATTTGCAGTTGATCCCCACTGGATTATCTATTTACCACCGACAATGTCACCATCGGAAACTTCAAAACAACCAGAATTTTTGGAATACCCTACGGAAGCATTTGCTTATTATCGCAATCGCGGGGTACCAAAAGTAGTTTGTGAACAAAAACATATGGGTTCACGGGCGGTGGTGGTTGTTTGTCGTTCTGAAGAGGTTGCTAAGAAACGATTTAATGTCAAGGACGGCACATCGGGTGTCTGTTATACCCGTACGGGACGACAATTTTTTGAAGACCGTGCTTTAGAAACGGAATTTCTTAACCAGATTCAACTGGCTTTAACCGAGGCACAATTTTGGGAGAAGTTCAACACCAACTGGTTCTGCTTTGACTGTGAATTAATGCCGTGGTCTGCCAAGGCTCAAGTATTATTATCAGATCAATATGCTCCGGTTGGCGTGTCTGGAAGTATTGCATTACAAAAAGCAGCAGAATTATTAGAACAGACCCGAAATTCAGGGGTTGAGATCGGGGATCTGGCTGAACAATTTGAAACCAGAGCAGAGTTGGTATTAAAATATATTGATGCTTATCGGCAGTATTGCTGGCCGGTTAGCTCGTTAAACGATTTAAAGCTAGCACCTTTTCATCTTTTAGCTACTGAAGGAAGGGTTTATACTGATAAAGATCATCTGTGGCATATGAATACTTTAGCTGATTTGGCCAAATATGATCCGGAATTGCTGCTGGCGACCAATCATATCGTTGTTTCATTAACCGACCCTTCAAGTGAAGCTGAAGGGATCAAATGGTGGGAAGAGTTGACTGCTTCTGGTGGCGAAGGGATGGTTGTCAAACCGTTTGACTTTATTGTCAAGACTCCTAAAGAACTGGTTCAACCAGCGATTAAGTGCCGGGGACGGGAGTATTTGCGGATTATCTATGGACCGGAATATACAATTCCTAAAAATTTGGAGCGGTTAAAGAATCGGTCGCTGGGAAAGAAACGCGCATTGGCTTTGAGGGAGTTTGCTTTGGGTATTGAAGCACTGGAGCGGTTTGTTAGAGAGGAACCGCTTTATCGGGTACATGAGTGTGTATTCGGTGTGCTGGCGCTCGAGAGTGAACCGGTTGATCCACGGTTATAGCATTGAACTATATAAAAACGGGAAATGTTCATCATGTAGGGGTTGGATCGTTGATATCCTGATTGATAACAATATTCTACCGGATTGGATGGCTCAAGAATGTCTTTATGACAGTAATTTTGATATTCATCAAAGTGTCGCGGATTATTTAAATAGCAAATCGGGTATTGAATCAATACATTACGATAAGAATGGTTGATTCCTAAAGTGATGCATGCTAATATTATTATGAGGGTTTATAGACGTCTTCTTACCGATGTGGAGATTTCGGAATAATCTCGCAGTGCTTTTGTCCATGACAACAAGTATGCTGGGAAGAAGAGATATGAATTCTCTCAGATGTGAAGGTTCGACTCCTTCTCAAGGAAACTGTCCTTTTCCTTGGCAACTCAACGGTAGAGTACTCGACTTAAAATCGGGCAAAAATTATCTCTTAAAAGACCTTTTTTGGAATTCCATGCGGAATTAACCTGGTTAATTCCGAACCAAAATCAGGCTTTGCAGGTCGACGGATACCGGAAGGGATAACGGGACTTTGTTATTTATTGAAAGTTATTTCTATGGTTTGATCCATACAAATAACAGGAGATGAATTTCAATGGCTCAGGCACCCTCTCTTAAGTCAACCTCCGCCATGATTTTGGAGGAATTCAAAAAAGGTTTGTCAAACCCATGTTGCAGGCCAACATTTCTGATATAAGCATTGGTAATGGATGTGATAACGTTGATGATTACAATTCGAAATGATGAACGGGGTATTTTATTTAAAGACGGTAACTATCTTCGTCATTTAAAACCCGGAAAATACTTTTTTTGGCAACCTTTTTTTAATTATAAAGTTGTTGTTGTTAATGTTAATAAACCGTTTTTTATTGAAGGTAAGGATTTTAACCTGTTTCAGCATGACCAAAACTTGCTGGAGGAACTGGTTGTCATCGATGTCAAAGATTATGAGCTGGTTTTGCATTTTGAGGACGGCAAGTTTTCCGATGTCTACCAGGCAGGTAAGTATGCTTTTTGGAATGTCTTGAAAAAGCATGAGTTTGTTGTTGTTGATACCCGGCAGCCAATAGTTGATCCCCAGCTCTATCCGATATTGTCCAACCCTAAATTGGAAGGTTGTTTTAAATATTTAGAGATTGGGGCATATGAGAAAGGTCTGTTATATTTCAACAACCAGTTTCAAAAAGTACTGGAACCGGGAATCTATTATTATTGGAACGGGATGGTCAATATAACAGTTGCCAAAATTGACATGCGTCAACAACAAATTGATATGACCGGACAAGAGATTATGACCGAGGATAAGATTACTTTACGGATTAATTTTGTCTGCCAGTATAAAATAGTTGATCCGGTTAAGTATGTTGAAATTAAGTCTCATGAAGAACAGATGTATATTTTGCTTCAACTGATTTTAAGAGAATATGTCGGTACCTTAAAATTAGATGATCTTTTAGCTAAAAAACGGGAAATAGGCGAATTTGTACTAGCGCGGCTGCAGGAACGGAATGCCGAATTTGGCGTGGTTTTTTTGAGCGCAGGTGTTAAGGATATTATTTTACCTGGAGAGATTCGAGAAATTTTGAATACGGTCCTGATTGCCGAAAAGAAAGCGCAGGCTAATGTGATTACTCGTCGCGAGGAGACAGCTTCAACCCGGAGCTTATTGAACACAGCAAAACTGATGGATGAGAATCAAACCTTATACCGTCTTAAAGAACTAGAGTTTTTAGAAAAAATATGCGATAAAATCGGTCATATCTCTTTGACGGGTGGAGGCGGCTTATTAGAACAGCTTAACGCTTTGCTTGCCGAACGAAAAGAACGAAAGTAAACAGGATATGTTCCGAATTGCAAAAATTACCAACTCATCATCTCAAAGAACAGGTGATGAGTTTTTCTTTTTGTACAATTAGTTTCAACATACTACTTTCTACTTGAATAAAAGCCAAAAATGGGATAAATTTATTAAGTGTTGGTAATTTTGTTTTAAGGGTGACTTTTTGATGAGGAAAAAATACAGCATTTTTGGCATCAGCATTCTTCTTTTGTTAGCTGTAAACATTTCCGTAGCCGCTCTTCCGGTCAGAACGATGGACAATACCAGGCTTGAGATGTTCGATCCTGATTACTGGATTGAGAAGATAGACGAACAAAACAAAGTTATCATGACGCTTGCAGAGATTCAAGACTATAACCGGGAGATAATTAGACAACTTCCGAATGTTACTTATGACCTGGCTTCATTCCCGGCCAAGTTTAGCAAAGAAGCGCTTTTTAAACATGTGGACATTCCTTTCCCCAAGACGAGATTATTTATTAGGGGAAAAGAGTTGACTGATGAGTATATCTTCACACTTCGGGAGCGGCTAAATCTTGATGCGATCAAAGAAGTGAATGAAGTTAAATATGGTTTTACCGTCAAGCGGGCCAATCTGAAGATGTTTCCCACTCATGATATTATAAGTGATGCCGCTAATGATCCTGCTTTTGATCAATTTCAGTATACGGCAGTGCTTGCTTATGAACCGGTGTTGGTCTTACATCAAAGTTTGGATCAACAATGGTTTTATATCTACATGTATAATTGCACAGGGTGGGTGCCTGCCACAGCTGTTGCCATCTGCCCGGATAAGGAAAGTTGGCTAAAAGCGCAGCAACTGGCAGACAATCAATTTTTGGTTGTTACTGCCAATAAAATTAAGTTAGATGTCAATCTGGAGTCTCCTGAAGTCTCCGAGTTAGAGTTGTCGATGGGGACGATCCTGCCACTGGCTCCGGAAACGGAGATCCCTTCATTGATTGATGGCCGGGCTCCTTATGATGGTTATGTTGTTAAGTTATTAGTCCGTAATCAAAGGGGAGAGCTTGACCATCGGTTTGCTTTAGTGCCGGTTTCCAAGGATGTCTCCTTGGGATATCTGAAGTTTACCCGGCAAAATGTTATCAGGCAAGTCTTTAAAATGCACGGTGATCGTTACGGGTGGGGCGGAATGTTAAATGCCAGAGACTGTTCTTCCTTGGTACTGGAAACCTACCGTTGTTTTGGTTTCAGACTGCCGCGAAATACTGCTTCGCAAGCGAAGTGCCCGGGAAGAACCCTTAATTTTGTTGGTTTAAGTATCAAAGAAAGAGAAGCGATGCTTGGTGAATTAGGACCGGGAGCAGCTTTGTATTTTCCCGGACATACAATGATTTATATTGGAAAAGATCAAGGCCGTTATTATGTGATTAGCGCGCTTGGAACATTTGGCAATAATCCAGGTGATTATCAGACTGCTAAATCAACCAGGACCCGCACCGTAGTGATTAATGAACTTAATCTGAAGCGGGTTAACGGACAAAGTTGGCTTGAAGCGCTTACAGTGGGAAAACAATTCGAAACGATCAAATTTACGGATCTGGATGGCTATAGTAAAAAGCAGCTGATCGAGGATTATGCCAATCGCTTAATAATAGCCGAGAGAGCCATTGGGAAGTTTGAACCGTCAGCCTTGATGACTCAGGCAGAGTTTGTTTCGGTTTTGACTAAAATATTCAAGGTTGATCAACAGCAACTAAAGTCAAGTAAATATTACAGTCCGAACCGGGAGGTTGACTATCAATATTTAGAATCAGTAGTAATTATGTTGTTGAAGGATAATGGTTTATTCAAAAATAGCTTTAAGGCCAAAAAAGTTGTCAGTAATATCTTGAAGGTAAATGAAACACAGGAAAAGCTTAATAAAAAAGACTGTCTGACCAGGTATGAAATAATAGTTATTCTTGATAACTTGAAAAAATATATCAATCAGTCTAAAAAGTAATTTGATCCGTTTGCAGAATCATCTCTTAGGTAAAACAATAGTAAACGTTGCTCCCTTGCCAACACCTTCGCTGTCTACGGAGATACTGCCACCAATCTCTGTTAAATAATTGGCACAGGTGTGAAGGCCAAATCCATGGCCATTTTTTTTGGTGGTAAATCTGTATGTGAAAAGTTTAGTAACAGTCTCAGGGCTAATACCATGACCGGTATCTTTGATTTTAATAACCGGTCTTTCTTCTTGGTCAAGCAACAAATCCAATGTTAAGACTCTTTCATCCGAAGGAGTATTTTCCATTGCTTCAATTGCATTTTTGATAATATTTACTAAAATGTGGATCAGTTTGGTCCTTTGGACAAGGTAAGGATCGAGTGATGCATAATTTTTAATGACTTGAATGTTGTACTTAATAATTCTTGATGTTTCAATTTTTAGGGCCGTTTCAACCAGATCTGTTAAATCGCTCTTGAGTTCCAGTACGGTATCAAAATTATTACGGGCATGATCTTGTAAAGTTTGGATGATTTCATCAATTAGATTGATGCGATCTTTTAATTCAAAGATCTCACTGGTTATTTTGGACAGGTCTGACTTGAGGGTTTGTCCTATAGCATTATAATATTCAGGCAGATGAATTGCTGATTTGTCAGAGTTAAAATACTCGGCCAAATTATTTTGATGAGCAATAAGCAATTCGTTTGCTTTCAGTAAACCGTCAATTTTAGTATTTTTGATCGTATTGGAGATTTGTTCGGCTGAAATATTGATGCTGTTAAGCAAGTTACCAATATTGTGCATAACACCAATGGCGATTTCAGCCATACCAGCCTGATGAGCAGTTTCTAACATCTGTTGTTGGACTTCTTTTAACTGCTGGGTTCGTTTTTCAACTTTTTCTTCAAGCTCTTGAGTGTATTTGATAATTTCACTGGAAATTAACAATAACTTAATTGCATTATTGATTAAAATAAAAAAGACATTGTTGTTAAAAACATCGAGATGACTTGATTCATAAAGTGCATATCCAATCTGCATAATTGGCAAGATAATATAGGAGAATCCTGGTTCTTCCTGGTAAAGTTCGCCGGGAATTAAATTTTGGGCTAAAAATGGTTCATTAGTATTAGTAATTTTAACATTATCACTATTATTATAAAAAGAATTAAGCTTTGCTAAGTTAGGGTTATTTTCATCATAGAGTGCGAGGAAGAAGCTGTTGATCTTCATTTGCTGAAAAACACCGGACAAATCTTCGGCTATCGATTTTTGTGTATCGGTCTGTAAGCTCTCATAGTCATAGCGGGAATTGATTGCCCAATAGATTCGGTGGATTATGTCAAATTGAGTTTTAATTAAATTATACCGTGAGTTTTGAAATTCATCTGATAATGGACCAATAATCTGATAAGCTTTTCTGGTCAGTCCGTAAATTTGCTTTTGATATTGCTCATAATTAGGATAGTTTATATAGTTTTCTTCTAATAGATTTATCGCTTTAAACCAAGCTGTTGCTGAAAGATCATTTTGTAATCCCTGATTAACATATTTGTGTAATTTTAACTCAAAATCGTTGGTATTATTTTTTAGTGAGTGATCAAAGGCATTAATAAATTCCTGCGCCCATTTCAGAGAAGGATCCAGGTTTAACATTTCCGTAATTTCTGGGATATTTTCTTCTAAAGCATTAATTGTTTTATTTAAAAATACCCAATCCTGGTTTTGAGTTTGATCTGTATTGAGTTCGATGATATTACTATGGGTCATTCGGCAACCACAGGAATGTCTTACGATTAGATTAGGTTCCAAATAAACAGTATTGTTTGGGAGAGATTCGCCGTTGATCAGCGCGGCAATTGTCGTAATTGCTGTTTCACCAAAAGAAACGAACGGCTGACTGATTGTAGTTAATGACGGTTTTAAATTCTTGGCATCAAGAATATCGTCAAAACCGGTTACCGTTATATCTTCGGGGATGCGATAACCTTTGCTCTGTAGTTCCTTGATTGAATAGATTGCCATCAAGTCATTTGCGGCAACGATTGCTTCAGGAATAATCTTCCTTTCTTCAAGGAAGACATTAACTGCCTGGCGGCCGGCGTCGCCCCAAAAATTACCATGGAATACATAGTCGGGATTGTAGGGGATTTGGTTTGATGTTAAAGCTTCCTGATAAGCCTGAAACCTTAATTGCGCTTCAGCATTGTTAGGAGGCCCTCCGATATAAGCAATCCGCCGGTAATGATGAACATTGATTAAATGGTCCATTATTTGATGGATGCCATTTTTATTATCCAGCAATAAGTTTACGGTTCCGGCTGTTCTT
>JAKPCT010000184.1 GCA_029553165.1 Bacillota bacterium | reverse complement strand
GTGTTTCCAATGGCCGGACTAACCAGTCTCAGACCTGGATGTACTATTATAATACCAGTTCGAAGCCAGAACCATCAGTTCCCTGGTTAGATTCGCCGTATCAAGTGACAAATGCTGGTTCACACCGTTATGACTTACTTTTGGGTAAAGTTATTGCTAATTATATACCGACAGTTGACGGTAAGACTCAAGTCCAGTATTTACACAGTTTTTATAATTATAATGAGTTAGGTCAACTCGTTGGTAATGCTGTTTGGAATGGTAAAGAATGGTTGTTAAGCGAATTTAAGTATCATCCTGTCCACGGTAGTATCACATCTAAGATTAATCCTGAAGGGCATCAAACCGTTTATGAATATGATGATCATGGTTTATTAACCGCAGTAATTGAGAAAGATGTTATTGATGCTGATGGTAAGAAGAGTGATATTGTAACCCGGATGGGATATGAATACATCTCAGGCTGGAAACTCTGGGACAAAAATCCACGCGGTTATGTGATTGAGTATCAGTATGACTCTTTAGGGAGAATCACCAAGATAGTTGCCCCTGATGATAATGATCAGACCGATTGGATTCCGGTGCTTGGCGGAGAGTGTCCGGCATTTCGGCAGGACAATCCGGTGACATTAATTGACTATGATGATCAAGAGCTTGCATCGACAGTGACTGATCCGTTAGGAAGACATGTTATTTATGACTTTAATACCTTTGGTCAACTGGTGAAGATTGAGAAAGACCAACGGGACCGTGAAGGTAATTATCTGGAACCCAACGTGACATCAATCCATTATGATGCTTGGGGAAATATCTTTAAAATTGTTAATCCCAATGGTTATACCGGTTCAATTGAGCGAGCGACGATCCGGTATGAGTATGATGCTTTGGGACGTAACACTAAGATTATCTATCCTGACGAGACAATTGCGTTAGAAGACAATCCTTATGTTGAGTTTCAGTTTGATTACGATACTAATAAATTAACGATTATTGATGAACGCAAGGATCGGATTGAAGAAGAACATGATATGCAGGGGCGGGTAATCAGGCGGCTTCAATACAATAAGGATGAAATTATTGAAAGTAAAGTCTATTATGATGGATTAGGCAATGAAGTTATCATCATCGCTCCTCCAAAACAGGGAGTAACAGTAAAGACTTATAATGAGTTGAATTTGCTCACAAAAGTTGAACTGCCAGCAGAAACGGTCTGGGAAGACGATAAAGAGGTCACTGTTGTCCCCTATCAACGTTTCGAATATAACAAAGTCGGCGGTAAGGTTGCCGAGTATATTAACACAGCTAAAGGTGAACAACCGATTAGTTACGGACTGGATGGCTTAGGTCGGGTAATTTCGGTAACGACTTCGGTAACCGATCAGGGTGAGACGAAGCAAGCTATCACTAAGACATATTACGATCCTAATGGTAACAAGGTTAGGGTAGTAGATGCCAATAATAGTCAACTGGACCCTAAGGATCAGAAGTTTTACGAGTATACCTATACAGCTATGGATCTGGTCCGTTCCGAAATTGATCCGCTTGGCAACAAAACTGTCTATGACTATGACCCAGTTGGTAACCGGACCATGATGACCGACCCGCGTGGAAACAGCGGTAAATATCAAGGTGACTTTACAATTGTCTATATTTATGATGATTTAAACCGTTTAATCGAAGGGCATCTACCGATGTCCCCTGGAGAAACTGCCAAACCGGTGGTTAAGTTGAAATACGACCAATATGGCAATCTTTTGGAACGGGAGGAGCCAGACGGCAGTAAGACTGTTTATACCTATTACCCACGTCACTGGGTACATACGGTAACAACGGTTGGTAAAGACAAGCAATATACTACTACTTATAACTACGATGCTAAAGGCAATCAGACCGAGATTATTGACACCCGCGGTTATAAGACTGTCAAGGAGTATGATGCGTTACAACGAGTCACGAAGATTGTTTATCCGGAGCTAAACTCCGAGAGTTTTGAGTATGATACCAATAATAACCTCCAAATCTATAAAGACGGGCTTTTCAACGAAACTGTATATCAGTACGATCGTTATAATCGCTTAGTATCAGTTAAAAATGCCAAAGACGGCGTGACCAGTTACGGTTATGACCGTTGGGGTAACATGACCAGGATGGTCAATCCGTTAGGCCATACTTATCGTTACCAATATGATGAGTTAAACCGGTTAATTTTGGAACGTAATTCACAAGGTTTTGAAACCCATTACCGTTATGATCTGGCCGGAAATCGGGTTTGGAGTAAAGACCCTAACGGGACAGTCAGTGTATATCAATATTATCCCAATAATCTGCTTGAAAAGATTGTCCTGAAAAACAGCGATACCACCCAAGAATTACAGTACCGGTATGATGAGGCTGGCTATCGTAAGGAAGTAAGTAACGGTGTGGTGATAACTCGTTATAATTATTACAATGACGAGTATGTCCCCAATCCGTTCGGCAGGATTTACCGTGAGAGCAAGACCTTTAGAAGCCGCACCTATAATGTTGATTACCAGTATGATGTCAGTGGCCGCTTAAGGGGGATCAAATATCCGACCGGACACTGGGTAAATTATGAATATAATGATTTGGGACAACTGATTAAAGTACCCGGCTATATCGATCAGGAGCCGGAGTATGATCAGGGCGGTTTGTTAAAGAGTGTTCAGGCTGCTAACGGTGTTACTACTGCTTATCAATTTGATAAAAACGGCCGGTTGACCTTACTCAGCTACAATAATCAGGCTAAGATCTTAAAAGAGTATAATTACCAATATGACGCTGCTAATAATCTTCGTTTTAAAAATGAAGATGAGTATCGCTATGACAAACTCAATCAGCTGATCTTTGCGCGGATCAAAGGTAAGTTTGAAGCTGAATCCGACGAAAATTTTGAAGTTGGGCGGGCTTTAAAAGATTTACAAGGACAGAAGCCATTAGAATTTTCAATTGACCAACTGGAAGTAATCGAGCTTGACTATGCAGCAGGAAGCATTGGTGTTGATCTCCAGGCTCCGGTGCCTGTCTCAAGAGTTCGACTGACACCGCAAAGTCCAATTCACCGTGTGACAACACCGGAATCACTGGCGGTGTATATTAGCCAGGATAACTCAACCTATACTAAAGTTACCGGTTGGCAGTTAGCAGCCGGTAAAGATGGTGTATTGGAGTTAGTACTGGCTCAACCAGTAAAAGCCCGTTATCTCAAAGTAAAGTCTTACTTTGACGATCGTGACCTCGACTACGAGACAGTTAATAAAGCTGAGTTTGTCAATGTTGCACAGGAGATTATTAAAGTTTATTACCAGACCGACTACCGTCAGGAAGAGTACGTTTATGATGCCGGCGGTAATCGTGATACAGAGACGATAACCTATAACAGGCCGGTTACCCGCAAGTATGAGTACTATCCTGACTCCAACCGCTTAAAGTCAAACGAAAAGTTCATCTTCGAGTATGACAATAACGGGAACTTAATCAAGAAATCAGCAATCAACGGCGAACTGGTTTGGGAATACCAATATGATCTTTTAAACCGTTTAACCAAAGTATTTAAAAACGGTGAACCGGTTGCCGAATACCTTTACGATGAATCAGGACTCCGCCTCCAAAAGACAGGTAGCCAAGGCGCGGTTTACTATGTCTTTGACCAAGAGGGGAACCTCCTCTATGAAGAGAAAGACAGTGAATATTCGGAGTATGTCTATATCTTTGGCAAACACTTTGCCAGAGTTGACGGGAACCTTGACAATCCGGAACAGTTTAAGAAATACTTCTACCATACCGATCATCTGGGAAGTACCATTGCCGTAACCGATGAAGCCGGAAACAAAGTCTGGGACGGAGAGTACACCCCGTTCGGTATCCAACTGTCCGG